>JAAXJP010000438.1 GCA_012269805.1 Rubrivirga sp. | reverse complement strand
TCCCTCGCCAGGTTTGACCCGGCCCGGCGCCCGCCCGAGGCGGGCTACATCTCGCCGACCGACGGCGGGGCGCCCGGCGGCGGGGTGTAGTAGAACCGCTCGTGGACGACCTTGCCGTCTTCCCAACGCTGCACGGCGACCTCGTCCATCTGGAACCGCGTGCCGTCGACGAACTCGATGTCGTCGGAGGTCTCGACGAACACGACGCCCGAGCCGGGGCCGGTCTCGGTTGCGGCGACGGCGCGCGGGCCGCCGCCGCCGTGGACGGCCTTGACCGTCTCCTGCCACTGGCGGATGCGCGCCTTCTGGGTCTCACGGCCGGTCGCCGTCTCGCCGGTCGCCTCGACGATCTCGACGTCGTCGGCGTAGTACGTGTCGACGGCCTCGAAGATGGACGGGCCGTGGGCGAGCTCTTGAAGATGTTGGGCGCGTTCGAGAAGGGTCATGGCGGGGTGGGGGAGGTGGAGTCCCCAAGCTCGGGGACGGCGCTGACTGCCCTCCGTCATGCGGTGCAACCCATGAGCGATCAGCCGGTTGGCGCCCGCGTCAGGCTCGCGATCGGTTCGGCCGCGGATCCTCGCGCGGGCGCCCCGAGTGCAGACCCGGCCCCGATCGATCGCCCCCGTGCGCGCCCTCCTCCTGGTCCTCCCGCTCTTTCTCGCCGCCTGCGCCGGCGACCGCCAGCCGGTCGGTGCCCGCGTGTCCGTGGCCGAGGCCATGTCGGGCGACACGACGGGCTACGCCCGCGCCGAGGTCGTCCGCCCGTTCGTCTTCCCGGCCGATCACGGGCCGCACCCGGCGTTCAAGGCCGAGTGGTGGTACGTGACCGGCAACGTGCGCGCGACGGACGGGACGGACCGGCGGTTCGGGATCCAGTTTACCGTCTTTCGCTCGGCACTCGTGCCGGACACGGCCGCCTCGGCGCGCCTGTCGGACTGGGCGTCGAACCAGCTCTACATGGCCCACGTCGCGATCGGCGACATCGCGGCGGAGCGGTTCTACGACGCCGAGCGGTTCGCGCGGGGCGCGGCCGGGCTGGCGGGCGCCTCGGCCGAGCCCGTCGAGGCGTTCCTCGGTCCGATCCGCCTGTCCCAAGTCGGCGCCGACGCGAGCGGGGCCGTCCCCCTGCGCATCACTGGCGAGGCCGACGGGGCGGCCTTCGACCTCACGGCCCGGCCGCTCAAGCCAGTCGTGCTCCAGGGCGACCGCGGCCTCAGTCAGAAGGGGGCCGGTGCGGGCAACGCGAGCTACTACTACGCCCAGACGCGGATGGCGACCGAGGGCACGGTCACGCTCCCCGACGGTGAGGCCGTCCCGGTCGAGGGCCTGACGTGGCTCGACCGCGAGTGGTCGACGTCGGCGCTGGGACCCGACCAGGTCGGGTGGGACTGGTTCGCGCTCCACCTCGACGACGGCCGCGACCTCATGCTGTACCAGCTCCGCCAGGCCGACGGCACGAAGGACCCGCTGTCGGAGGGCTCGCTCGTCGCGCCCGACGGGGCCAAGACCCGGCTCGACGCGGGGGAGTTCGAGCTGGAACCGGTCGAGACGTGGGAGAGCCCGAGCGGCGGCGCCTACCCGACCCGCTGGCGCGTCCGCGTGCCGGGCGCCGGTCTCGACCTGGAGGTCGCGGCGACGTTCGACGCCCAGGAGCTCGACGCCACGATCCGCTATTGGGAGGGCGCCGTCGACGTGTCGGGCTCCGGGAGCGGGGTCGGCTTTCTGGAGATGACGGGCTACGCCGACGGCCTCGACGGAAGCGCCCGCCCGACGCCGTGAACGGCGAACGGGGCGCCTCCCTTCGGAAGCGCCCCGGCGAGTCGCACGTCGACGTACCGTCAGTGGTGCGAGGCCGGGCGGGGCGGCATCTGGCGCGGCCTCAACACACGGTCGATGGCGTGGATGATGCCGTTCGAGGCGCGCACGTCGGTCGCGACGAGCTCGGCGTCGTCGACGCGGACGCCGAGGGAGAGCGCCTGGCCGTTCGCCGTCTCGAGCTCGTCGAGGGCGCCGACGTTGCCGGCGGTAAAGCGGCCTGGGACGACGTGATCGGTCAGGGTGGCCGTGAGCTGGGCGCGGTTCTCGGGGCGGAGGAGCCGCTGGACGGCGTCATCGCCGAGGCGGGCGAAGGCGTCGTCGGTCGGGGCGAAGACCGTGAACGGGCCGTCGACCTGGAGCGTCTCGACGAGTCCGGCGGCCTGGACGGCGGCGACGAGCGTCTCGAAGCCGTCCGTCGACGAGGCGACCTGGACGATGTCGCCGCGGTGCTGGGCGGAGGCCGCGAGGGGAAGGGCGACGAGGACGAGGAGGGGAAGGAGGCGGCGCATAAGAGGGTGCTGGTGAGGAGAGGCTGGTCGATCCGGTGTGGGGGCTCAACGGCGGTCTCGCCGCCGCGGGGTCCGTCGAATCGGCGAGCGGTGGAAAGCGACCGCCAGCCAGAGGGCCCGCTCGACAGGCCGGGGCGCCGGGGGCACGGCGACGGGGCCGCGGCCGTTATCTTGCGGCCGTCCGCTCCCGACCCCATGGCCTCGCGCAAGTCCCGCCGCTCCTCGTCCTCCGCGACCGTCACGCGCGGCGTCACGACGATGCCGTTCGACCGGCAGAACTACCGGCTCCTCCTGGGCGCCGTCGGGCTCATCGTGCTCGGCTACGTGCTCATGCTGGTCGACAACGCGACGAACGCGAACCCGGTCGACAGCGCGCTCTCGCTCGTCGTCGCGCCGCTGCTGCTGCTGGGCGGCTACCTCGGCGTGGCGGCGTCCGTCCTGTGGGGCGTGCCGAAGGACGTGCCCCCCGTGGCCCCGGAGCCGCCCGAGGCGACCGCCGAGACGGCCTAGCGATGCGCCGGGGCGCGCTCCTCCTGGCGGCGCTCGCGGTCGGCGCGTGCGGCGGCGACCGCCCGCAGGGCGTCGAGGTCACGGAGGCCCCGCCAGAGTCGGAGCTCCGCGCGCGCCCCGGCCGGCCGGCCCCGCTCGACACGGTCTACGCCGACTCCGGCCTGTTCGTCGACCCCAGCCTCCGGCCCGACAGCCTCCGGCGAGACTCGCTCCGCCGCGACAGCCTCCGCGCCGACTCCGTCCGTCAGGCGAGGGCCGCCCGTCCCGACTTCCGCCCGTTCTGGCCCGGCTTCCTCCGCGCCGTCCGGTCGGGGCCCGACGCCGTCGCCGCGCTCACCGCGTTCTCCGACGTCCTCCCGCGCGACGCGTTCGACGACGCGCTCTACCCGGCCGTGTTCAGCGACGGCCCGTTCCGCGACGGCCTCCTCGGCCTCACGGCCCGGGACTTTCGCCGCGACGGGACGCGCCGAGCCGTCACCGTGACGGTCGGCTATGACGCCGACGGCCGCGTGGTGCGTGAGGACGAGGCCGTGACCGAGTCGGCCGCCGTCCTGACCTTCGACGTCGTGGATGGCGCCTACCGGCTGGTGCGGATCGACCTCGCCGGCTGACCCGGACCGCCTTGGTCGGTCGGCCCGCCCACCGAGGCGGGGCTACTCGTAGAGCCGGTACGCCTCGGCGCGGCGGGCGAAGGCCTCGGCCTCGGGGGTCCATGCGGCGGCGATCGCGTCCGGGGAGTCGCCGTCGCGAAGCATCCGGCGGAGGCGGTCGGTGCCGGCCAGCTTGCCGAGCCAGTCGGCCTTGAAGTAGTCGCTGCGCTCCGCGCCCTCGGCCTGATCGCGGACGGCGGCGACGACCCACACGCCCGTCCGGACCGGCTCGAACGCAGCGGGGTCGGTCACGACGAGGCGGACGCCGCCGACCTCGCGGCCCTCCCACTTCGGATCGGTCGCCTGGCCCGGCAGGTCGACCGGCGTGAACGCCGCCGGCTCGAACCGGACGCCGGGAAGGCCCGCCCCGGTCAGCGACGCGGCGAGGCGGTCGGGGTCGACCCACGGGGCGCCGACGTGCGTGAACGGGACCCGCGTGCCGCGCCCCTCGCTGGCCGTCGTCCCCTCGAAGAACCCGGTGCCCGGGTACACCCGCGCCGTCTCGACGTCGGGGACGTTGGGCGACGGCGGGGTCCAGGGCAGCCCGGTGGCCTCCCACGCCATCCCGCGTTCGTACCCCTCCATCTCGACCACGCGGAGGTCGAGGCCGTCCAGCCCGTCGAGCCAGCCCTCGCCCGCGATCATCCGCGCCAGCTCGCCGACCGTCAGCCCGTGCGTGACGGGGACGGGGTAGAGGCCCACGAACGACTCGTGGCGCGGCTCCATGAGGAACCCCTCGGCGCGGTCGCCGATGGGGTTGGGCCGGTCGAGCACGACGAACGGGATCCCGGCCTCCGCGGCGGCCTGCATGGCGTAGCCCATCGTCGAGATGTAGGTGTAGAACCGCGCGCCGACGTCCTGCATGTCGAACACGAGCGCGTCGAGCCCACGGAGCTGGGCCTGCGACGGCTTCTTGCGGGAGCCGTAGAGGCTGTGGACCGGCGCGCCGGTCGTCGCGTCGACGCCGCCGGAGACGCCCGCGCCCGCCTCGGCGTCGCCCCGGATGCCGTGCTCGGGCCCGAAGAGGGCGCCGACGGTCACGTTGGGCGCCTCGTGGAGCCGGTCGATCAGGTGGCCCGGCCCGCCATCGGACGTGTCGACGCGCGCCGTGTGGTTCGTGACGAGCCCGACCCGCATCCCGTCGAGCGGCCGGAACCGCTCGTCGCCCAGC
>JAAXJP010000492.1 GCA_012269805.1 Rubrivirga sp. | reverse complement strand
GGCCACGCGGCCGGAGCCGAACCCGACCTCGCCGACGCAGCCGCGGCCGACGCAGGGCACCGGCACCTCCCAAGGTGATTCGCCGACGGCCGGGAGCAACGACGGACCCGGCACGGGCTCCGGAGGCGACGCGCCTGCCGAGGTCGGCTTCCAGTTCGGCAACCGCTCGTTCGACTGCCCGACCCCCCCGTTCGGCGGCGTCGAGGGGACGGTCGTCCACCGGGTGACGTTCGCGCCCAACGGCCAGTACCTCGCCGACCGGCCGGTCACGCGCGTGGCCGCGCTCAACAGCGCCGTCAGCCAAGTGATCTCGCGCTGTCGCGCGCAGCCGTTGCCCTCGAACGCCCTCCAGGTGCCGCAGACGACCCAGGCGACGTTCGTCTTCAGGGCGAACCGCTAAGGCGGTCCCGGAGCCAGCGGCCGCCGCGGCGGACCTCCTCGGCGGCCGCGTCCGCCAGGGCGCGGGCCACGAACCGGGTCGGGCCGCGGGGCAACGCGAAGGCCGCGGCCACGTGGTGGAACGTGAACACGGTGATGGGGCGTCCGTCGGTGACGAGGTGGAGCGGGCGCCAGCGGTCGGGGGAGAACTTGGCCTTGAAGCGCTCGAGCCCGTCGAAGTTGTAGAAGCGGGTCGCGTGGGCCCGCGTCCAGGCGAGGAGGGCGCGGACGAGCGGGTCGGGCGCGTGGTCGGAGAGCGGGGCGAACGTGGAGAGCGGGACGAGGCCGAGCGTAAACGGCGTGTCCGGCGCGAGACGGCGGAGGGCGGCGTCGAGTAGAAACGCCGACGTGCCGTTCGGCGCGGCCCGCGACCGGATGATCCACTCGACGAACGCCTCGGGGCCGGGCCGGAGGACGAGGTAGCCGACGACCTCGCCGTGCACGGTCCCGACCAGGAACTGGCGATCGCCGGGCTCGTCGAGCACGAACGGGTCGGCGAGGAAGGCGAGCGGGGGGAGGCCCCGGTGCGAGAGCCAGCCGGTCAGCACGGCGCGGAGCTCCGCCGAGGCGCGCACCCTCGCGGCCGGCCACGCCTCGGCGACGAGCCCCTTGTTGCGCGCCCGATTGACCTGCGCCCGGACCGACGACTTGGCCGCGATCACCTCCGGCCACCGCCCGGCGTCCCATACTGGCTCCGCCCCGATCACGATGGAGGGCTTGCCCAGACCGACCTCGGCGGGCGTCTCGACCGCGAACCAGAGGACGCGCGCGCCGGTTGCCGCGGCGTCGCGCTCGAACGCCCCGGCGGCCTCGGGGCGCCTCGCGGCCGGGCCGGACGGCCCCCCGGCCGCGACACGAACGAGCCCCCAGGATCGGAACTCGACGTACGCGACCTCGGCGCCCCACGCGCTCCGCCAGGTCGAGAGGCCGGGCATCAGGGGCGGACCGCGAGCCCGAGCCGGAGGAAGAGCTCGGTGGGCTGGTCGTCCCAGTATTGGACGTCGCCGTAGAACCGGAGCGCGACGCCGCGAGCCGGCTCGATCTCCGCCAGTGCGCGGATCCCGGGGCCTTGGAAACGCTCACCGGCGAGAAAGGCCTTCCGCCCATCCTCCGGGGGCTCCCCGTTCCGGACGTCTCCGCCGACGTTCACCAGCGTTCCGTCGTCGGCGAGAAAGTTCTCTCCCTTCCGGACGTACCGACCGGAGACCCGGACCCGGGTTCGGTACGGCATCCACGCGTTGAGGCCGACGAGCCACTGGTCCGCGTTCGGCCCGAGGGGGTGTCCGAGGCCAAAGCCGTTGTGAACGTACGAGTTGTAATAGACTCCGTCTTCCTGGAACCGATGGCTGTAGGTGTACGGCTCGATCCGGACGTACTCGCCGAACAGCGTCGCGCCGGTCCTGGGCAGGGCCACCTTGAGGCCGGTCTGGATGGCCCACTTGTTTCCGTAGTCCCCGTCGCCGAGGGTGGCCGTGGCGAGGTCATCGACGAGCCAGGTAAAGTTGCCTTCGACGCCGCGGAGCGGGCGGACGGTCGTCTCCAGCGAGAAGAGCGTGTTGTCGCGGTCGTAGAGCGCGTGCTCGGCCGCCTTGACGGGGTAGAGCGGGTTGAGGTAGGCGAGCTCCGGGCCCCGGCGCCCGTAGACGGCCATGCCGGTGTACGCCCACGTCCACCATCCGGTCGGCTGGACCTCGAGCCGGTGGAGCGCGAGGTAGCGCTGGGGGGCGTCGAGGAAGAAGTCGCCTTCGGCGGGCTCGTCGACCACGAACCGCGACCGGCTGTTCAGGGCGGCGTGGACGCCCTGGACCGTGACGCTTCGCGCCTTGAGCCCGAAGCGGACGAATGAGAGGTAGTCCGCCGCGTCTGCGAGGACGACGGGCGTGTCGACGGAGGCCCCGAACCGAAGGCGCTCGTTCGCGATTTCGGCGGAGAACGGGCCCCCGGCGACGCGGAGTGAGGCGGTCGTCTGGTCAAACGGCCCGGCGATGTTGTTGGGGTCCACCGAGACGTAGTAGAGCGGGGCGAGACGGGGGTCGGACGCGAGGACCTGGGCGCTCCCGGTCATCTGGGTCCCCGACAGCGTGCTCGTGTACAGGCCGACGCGGTTCTTGTAGCTGGCCTCGAAGGTGAGCTGCGCGCTCCTCGCCAGCCCGCCCGGCGTGAGGTCGTCGTCGGCGGCCCTCCCCTCGACCACGCCCTCACCCCAGACCGAGACCCGCCACGTCGAGTCGCGGAAAAAGCCAAACGTTCGCTCGGCGTCGGGATCGAGAAACGCGGCCCGGCCGTCGCCGACGTAGTTGTGGACGCGGTCGAGGGGTTCGAAGAACTCCCGTCGGAACTCGCCGAGCCAGAACCGTCCGGAGGGGCCCAGGCGATGGACGTGAACCGTGAGACTGTCGAGCTGGCGGCGGACCTCCGCGCGGTCGTACGGCAGCGTCTCGTGCCGGTATTCGGGCAGAACACCGGCCGCGCGCTGATCGGCGAGCCAGTCGTACACGCGGTGCTCGGCGGGTACGATCTCGGGTTGCGCGCGCGCGCCGAGCGAGAGCAGGAAGAGGGCGAGCGCGGCGGTCCAGCGCATGGGCACAAAACTACCGCCCTCATGGGCGCGGCTTGCGCCGCCCGGGGAGGGCGCCTACTTTCGCCCTGTCACCCGCCCCCAGTGCCCCGAGACTCTTCCGTTACGCGCACAACGCCCGCCGCGCTTGTCTCGCCGCATTGAGATCATCGCCCTCATCCTGGGGGACGCCCTCGCTACCGCCGCCGCGCTCGCCGTGGTCGTCGGAGGAGAACCGGCCTGGAACTGGCTTCCGGTCCTCGCGGGCACCCGTGTCGTGTCGGGGGGGCTGGTGGTGGTGGCGTGGCTGCTTCTCTTCGCGTTCTCGGGCCTCTACGCCGAGCGGTACGCCCGGGGCCGGCTCGACGAGCTCGGCACGCTCGCCAAGGTCGTCGTCTTCGGCTGCCTCGCGCTCCTGTTTGGCCTCGTCGTAGACCAACTCGAAGCGCGGGAGCTTCGCGTCGCCATCGGCGGGTACGCGCTGGCCCAGTTCGCGGCCGTCGGCGCCGTGCGCCTCGCCGTCCGTGGGGTCCAGCGCGCGCTCGTCGTCCGGGGCTACGGACGGCACCGCGCCGTCGTGGTCGGGTGGTCGGACCGGGTCGAGACGTTGTACCACGACCTGGCTCGGTACCCGGCGGCCAACATCGAGATCGTCGGGGCCGTCCGGCTGACCGCGCCCGCCACGGTCCCCGTGCTCGCCGAGGCGAGCTTGGCCGATGACGCCCCCGTTCACATCTCGGAGCGCTTCCCGGGCGGCGATGCGCTCCCCGCGGGCGCGATCGAGGTGACCGCCGCCGGGGCCCCCCGCGCGGCCGTCGCCGAGCTGCCGGGCCTCATCGACCGGCTCCGCGTCCAGGACGTCATCATCGCGCTCGGCACCGAGGACCACGACACGCTCGACGAGGTCCTCCGCGTCTGCGATGGGAAGCCGGTCACGCTCAAGCTCGTCCCGGACTTCTACGCCGCTGTGGGCGGGATGGCGCGGACGGAGCACACCTACGGCCTGCCGCTCATTGAGGTCTTGCCGGAGCCGATGCCGGCCTGGGAGCGCCGGACGAAGCGGATCGTCGACGCCGTCGTGAGCGCCCTCGTCCTGGTCGTCGGCGCGCCCCTCTGGCTGGCGATCGCCGGGCTCGTCCGCTTTACGTCGCCGGGCCCTGCCATCTACCGCCAGACGCGCGTCGGGCGGCACGGGCGGCCGTTCACGATGCTCAAGTTCCGGACGATGGTCGACGACGCCGAGCGCCACACGGGCCCCGTCTGGGCCGAGCACGGCGACGCGCGGATCACGCGAGTCGGCCGCTGGCTCCGGAAGCTCCGCCTCGACGAGATCCCCCAGCTGTGGAACGTGCTCCTCGGGCAGATGAGCCTCGTCGGGCCGCGCCCCGAGCGCCCGTACTTCGTCGAGCAGTTGGTCGATCGGATCCCGCTCTACAGCCGTCGGCACCGCGTCCAGCCCGGCGTGACGGGCCTCGCTCAGGTCAAGTGGCGCTACGACGCCGACCTCGACGACGTCCGCCAGAAGCTGAAGTACGACCTGTTCTACATCGAGACGATGAGCCTCGGGCTCGATGCGAAGATCCTGTTCCGGACGATCCGGACGGCCCTGGCGGGGGAGGGCCAGTAGCCCCGCCTCGGGCGCGCGGCCGGGGTAGCTTCGGGTC
>JAAXJP010000519.1 GCA_012269805.1 Rubrivirga sp. | reverse complement strand
GGATCAAGTCGACGCCACCGAACCCGAAGATCTGGTCGTCGAGGTCGCCGCCCGTCAACTCGTCGTTGCCGCCGCCGCCTTCGAGGAAGTTCCGCGCGCGCGGGTAGCCCGTGATCCGGTCGTCCCCGCCGTACCCACGCGCCGTGACGACGCCGGGCCCGTCCAGCCCCGGGGTGCCCTCGAGCCCTGTGAGGGAGCCGATCAAGGACAGGCGGTCGGTCCCCTCACCGCCCTCGAACTGGACGTACCGGAGGAGTGTCGCCGGCAGCACCTGGCCGCCCTCCGTGAGGACGAGCTGGCCGTTGACGGTCACCAGGCCCGTGGGGTCGGTCGCGATGACGACGTCGACGGTCTGCCCCGCCTCGGACGTCACGTCGACGGAGAGCGTGACGTGGAACCGCCCCGGCGCCCACTCGGTCGTGACGGTCGAAACCGGGACGGTCTGCGCGCCGGCGGCGGTGGCGAGGGCGGACAAGACGACGGCGAAAGCAAAACGCATGGGTCCGAGGGGGGGCGTTCGGCCCGGGGGGCGGAGGCAGTGTATCCGGCCGTCACGGCACGCCGCCTCACGCGAACACAGTACTCCGGGCCCTACGTCGCTAGCCCCTCGCGGAGGGCCTTCGCCACGGCCCCGCCGCGCGAGTGGACCTGGAGCTTCCCGTAGATGTTGCGGACGTGGACGTCAACGGTGTGCGGGCTGAGGAACAGGGCCCCGGCGACGGCCCCCTTCGTGGCGCCGTCGACGAGGAGCTGGAGCACCTCGCGCTCGCGGTCGGTCAGGCCGTAGTCGTTGGGCTCGGGGCCGGGGCGGACGAGCCGGCCGAACACGTCGAGCACGCGGGCCGCGACGCGCGGCGTGATGGGCGCCCCGCCGCGCCGGGCCGTCCGGACCGCCTTGGCGATGGCCTCGGCCGACGACGGCTTGAGGAGGTACCCGCCGGCCCCGGCCGCGATCGCCTCGACGATCCGGTCCTCGTCCTCGAACACGGTCAGGACCACGAGGTGCGCCCCGGCCGCGCGGGCTTGGAACTGGCGGAGCCCGTCGAGCCCGCTCATGCCGGGCAGCTGGAGGTCCGTGAGGACGACGTCCGGCGCGCCGCCGGCGTCGAGCGCCTCGAGCGCGTCCTCGACCGCCTCGAACGCCTCGACGGCGCTCACGTCGGGGGCGTCGGCCAGCACCACGGCGACGGCCTCCCGGAACAGGGGGTCGTCCTCGACGATCCAGACGGTGGCCGGGGCGAGCACGGGCGTAGGATCGGGCGCGGCGCGCGCGGGGGCCTCCCGCGAACGGGGTATTCGGGTCATGGGAGCGGGGCGCGGAGCGTGACGGCCGTGCCCTCCCCCGGCGCGGTGGCGACGTCGAGCGTTCCCCCGAGCGCCTCGGCGCGGCGCCGGAGGCTCCGGAGCCCGGTGCCCGAGCACGCGGCCTCCGGGTCGAACCCCGGCCCCTCGTCGCAGACGGACAGCACGAGCTCGCGGCCCGACTCCTCGATCCGCACCGCGACCGGCGCCTCCCCGGCGTGCTTCGCGGCGTTGTGGAGGGCCTCCTTGAGGATCAGGAACACGTCGCGGCGGACGGCCAGCGGGGCCACGTCGAGCCGGCTCCGGTCGGGCGCCTCGACGGTCGCACGCGGGCCGACGAGCGACGCGGCGGCCTCCCGCGTGCGCGCGGCGAACGACCCCGGCCGCTCGTGCGACGGGTCGACGAACCAGACGATCTCGCGGAGGCTCTCGACCATCCCCCGCGCGGCCTGGGCGACAGCGGTGAGTTGGCGTGCCTCGGGCGGGTCGAGGGCGCCCCGGTCGCGGACGTGCTCGGCGAGGAGCGCCACCGACGCCAGCCGGCTCCCCACGTCGTCGTGGAGGTCGCTCGCGATCCGCCACCGCATCCGCTCCTCGCGGCGGACGGCCCGGACCCGGAGCTGGACCGCGCCGACGACGAGCACCGCCAGGATGGCCGCCGCGACGAAGCGGAACCAGCCCGTCCCGTACCACGGCGGGTCGAGCGTGACGGCGACCGCGGCCGGCGCGCCCCACACGCCGTCGCCGCGCGAGGCCCGCGCCTCGAACGTGTACGCCCCCGGGGGGAGCCCGGCGAGCCGGACGACCGGCTCGCCCTCGATTTCGACCCAGTCGGCGTCGAGCGGGCCCAGGCGGTACGCGTAGCGGAGCCCCGACCCGCCCGACGGGAGCGGCGCGGCCACGTCGAACGTGAGCGCCCGCGCCGACGGCCCGAGGCGGACCTCTCCGCCACCGTAGACCTCCGACCCGCCCGTCCCGTCGACGCGGAGCCGCGTCACGACGGCGGCCGGCGGCGCGCCCTCGTCGCCGAACGCCGCGGGGTCGAACGACGTCAGGCCCGCCATCCCGCCCAGGTGGACGCGCCCGTCGGGCGCCCGGTGGGCGGCCCGCCGGTTAAACTCGACGTTGCGGACGCCCTCGTCGGCGCCGAAGCGGCGGAGCGTCCGGTCAGCGGGGCGGTACCACGCGAGGCCGCGCGCGGTCGTCAGCCAGAGGCGGTCGCCGTCGGGCACGACGCCGTAGACCGTCGCGGCCCCGAGGCCGGGCGCGTAAACCTCGACCCGGTCCGCCGCGGCGCCGAGGCGGAGGAGGGCGTCGGAGGTGCCGCGCCAGAGGGCGCCGTCGGCCGCCGCGGGGATCGCCCCCCCCGCCGCCGCGGCGCGCGGGGGGGGCGCGGCGGGCCGGAGCCGTCCGGCCCTCGTGTCGAGCCGCCACAGGCCACGCTTCTCCACCGCGACCCAGAGGCGCCCGGCGCGGTCTCGGTGGAGCGCCGTCGGCGTCCCGACCGATTCGATCTCGACCCGGCGAACGATCGTGCCCGACCGCCCCGTGAGGCGGACGAGGGACGACCCCGCGGCCCAGACGCCGCCCGCCCCGTCGCCCTCGAGCGCGTAGACGAAGGCCTCGCCGTCGGACCGCGCGAGCGGCGCGCGGAGGCACGTCGAGCGCCCGTCGGCGTCCCGGCGGCACACGCCGTTGTCGGTCCCCACCCAGAGGCCGCCGTCGGGCGCCGGGCGGAGGGCCCAGACGAGCGCGTCCTCGGGCGCCCCTGGGACGGCCTCGGGCCGCCGCCCGGGCCGCTGGCGGACGAGCCCGCCGCCGAGCGTCCCGATCCAGAGCGTCCCGTCAGCCGTGGTCGCCGTCGACATGACGGGCGCGGCGGCCCCGGCGGCGGCTGGGTCGAGGTGGGCGAACCGGGCCCGCGCCGGGTCGTGGACGAACAGCCCGCTCCGGGTCCCGACCCACGTCGCGCCGGCCCGGTCCACGGCGATCGCGAGCACGGCCTGGCTCAACGGCGAGCCGCCCGGGAGCGGCACAGCCTCGACCGCCTCGGCCGACCAGCGGAGCAGGCCCCGTTCCGAACCGACCCAGACCGCCCCGCCCCCGGCCGCGGAGACCGTGCCGAGGACGGATGGACCCTCCGCCTCCCACCCCAGTGCCCGAAGCCGGTCGGCCGGCGCCGTGAGGAGGCGCCCCGTCGCCGTCACGACCCCGACCGCCCGCTCCGGGACTCGCTCGGCCGCCCGCTCCACGAGGCGATCCCGCGCGGCGTCGTAGCGGAGGCGCCGGACGACCGGGCTCCCGGCGCTCGCCCGAAGCGTCCAGACCGCCCCGTCCCGTGCGCCGTGCACGCGGAGAGCCCCGCCCTCCCCCTCTGCCTGGCTCCCTCGAACACGCCGGAACGACTCGCCGTCGAGCCGCCACAGCGCCTCGCGGTCGACCGCCCACATCGTCCCCTCGGCCGCGAACAGGTCGAGCACGTCGAGCCGGGGGCCGGGGCACGCGAAGCGGCCGAGCGCCTCGTCCGCCAGCCGGCACGCCCCGGCCGGGGTCCCGACCCAGAGCGTCCCGTCCTCCAGGGCGAGGGCCTGGACGGTCGAGGACGGGAGCGCCCCCGCCAAGCCCGGCCGAGCGCGGAAGACGGCGACCCGACGGCCGTCGTAGCGGGCGAGCCCGTCCGGCGTCCCGATCCAGAGGAACCCGCGTCGGTCTTGGAGGAGGTCCAGCACGGTGTTGTGCGGGAGCCCGTCGACCCGCTCGAACACCCACGACTGCGCGGACGCCGAGGCGGCCACCCCAAGCAAGACGAAGAGCCAAACTGCGCGCATGACCGGAATCCGGGGCTGGGCCAAGGTAGACGGCGCGCTACGAACGGCCGCGCGCAGCATCCGGTGGGGAATCACATCATCGGGTGACGCGGCGGATCGCCCCCCTCCCCTAGCGTCGAAGGCACGCTCACGCCCTCCACCATGCCGATCCGCACGCTCGCCCTCTCCGTCCTCGCCCTCACGTTGGCGGCCTGCTCGCCCGGCGCCATCGCCGACCGCGTCACGGACCGCGTGACCCGCGACATCGACTACCGCGTCGAGCGCCGCGCGACCGACATCGCGCGGCGGACGCTCGACCTGGCCGAGGACGCCATCGTGTGCGTCGTGACCGACCAGGCGTGCATCGAGGACGCCCGCGCGCAAGGCCAAGAGCCCGTCGTGGTCAACGAAGACGGAGAGCCGGTCTCGGGCTATCCGAGCGGCGGCACCGCGGCCGGGGGGTCTGCCTCGAGCGGGTCGGCGGGGAGCCCGGGAGGCGCGGGCTCGGGGGCGGCCCCCCCCCCCCGCGGGGGCCCCAACCCCCGGGGGGGCG
>JAAXJP010000603.1:4116-4664 GCA_012269805.1 Rubrivirga sp. | reverse complement strand
CGGTCTTCCAGGCCGAGGCCCCCGGCCGCGTGGCCGGCGCGAGCGTCACGTTCGAGCCCGGCGCCCGGACGAACTGGCACACGCACCCGCTCGGCCAGACCCTCATCGTGACCTCCGGCCTCGGCCTCGTTCAGCGCGAGGGCGGCCCGGTCGAGGAGGTCCGCCCGGGCGACGTTGTGTGGTTCCCGGCCAGCGAGAAGCACTGGCACGGGGCCTCGGCCGAGACGGCCATGACGCACCTCGCCGTGCAGGAGCAGCAGGACGGCAGCGCCGTCGACTGGCTCGAGCCCGTGACCGACGAGCAGTACGAGGGCTGACCCATGCCCCACATCATCGTCAAGCTCTGGCCCGGGAAGACCAAGGCGCAGAAGCAGCAGCTCGCCGACGAGATCACGCAGAGCGTGACGTCGGTCCTCGGCTACGGCTCGGAGTCCGTCTCCGTCGCCGTCCGCGAGGTCTCGTCGGCCGACTGGAAAGCCGAGGTCTACACCCCTGACATCGTCGAGACCGCCGCCGCCCGCGACAAAGCACCCGGCGGCGCGCTGTAG
>JAAXJP010000603.1:0-4106 GCA_012269805.1 Rubrivirga sp. | reverse complement strand
CGCCGCCCGCGCCGCGCCGCCCGCGGCCGGCGGAGCCACCCCCGACACCCCATCCCAACCATGATCCAGGACCAAACCATCATCATCACCGGCGCCTCCTCGGGCATCGGCGAGTCGACCGCGAAGCTCCTCGCTAGCCAGGGCGCCAACGTCGTCCTCGGCGCCCGCCGCGAGGAGAAGCTCAAGGCGATCACCGACGCCATCACCGAGGCCGGTGGCCAGGCCGTCTACCAGGAGCTCGACGTCGTCGACCCGGCCCAAAACGAGGCCATCGTCCAACTCGCGAAGGACACCTTCGGCGGCGTCGACGCCATCTTCCTCAACGCCGGCATCATGCCGACGGCCCCGCTCTCGGCGATGAAGACCGACGAGTGGGACCAAGCCGTCGACGTGAACATCAAGGGCGTGCTCAACGGCGTCGCCGCCGTGCTCCCGACGTTCATCGAGCAGAAGGCCGGTCACGTCCTCGCGACGTCGTCGGTGGCCGGACTCAAGGCCTACCCCGGCAACGCCGTCTACGGCGGGACGAAGTGGTTCGTCCGCGACTTCATGGAGGTCCTCCGGATGGAGAGCGCCCAGGAGGGGACGAACATCCGGACGGCGACGATCTACCCGGCCGCCATCAACACCGAACTGCTGGACTCGATCAGCCACGAGGGCTCGGCGCAGGCCATGGAGGGGCTCTACGAAAAGCACGGGATCTCGCCGGACCGGATCGCGGCGGTCGTGGCGTTCGCGCTCGACCAGCCCGACGACACGAACGTCAGCGAGTTCACCGTCGGCCCGACGACGCAGCCCTGGTAGCCGCCCCTGCCTACCTCGGGGACGCCGCCGAGGCGGGCGAGGTCAAGGCCCCGCCGGTTCCACGTCGAGCACGTCCTCCCGGTCGACGCGCACGAGCCCCGGCGGGCCGCCCTTGATCGGGCGGACGTACTTCCGCTCGGTCACCGTTACGGGGACGACGGTCTGCGTCCGCGCCGTCGAGAACCACGCCGCCAGCCGGGCCGCGGCGGCGACGGCCTCGGCCGGCACCTCCGTCGACCGCCCGGGCCGCTTGACCACGACGTGGCTCCCGGCCACACCGCGCGCATGGAGCCACAGGTCGTGCGGGCTGGCGACGCGCGTCGTGAGGTGGGCGTTGCCCCGCGCGTGCTTCCCGATGAGCGCCTCGTAGCCGCCGGGCAACGACACCCGACGGAACGGCTCGGCCGGCCCGTCGTCGGCGCGCGGCCCGATGAGCGCGTCGATGGCAGCGCCCTCGGCCTCGCGGAGCGCGCGGAGGTCGGCCAGCGACTCGGTCGCCCGGACGCGCGCCAGGAGGTCGGCGGCCCGCTCCGCCTCGGCGTCGACCTCGGCCCACCGACGCTCGGCCGACGCGCGCGCCTTCCGCGTGCGCCGCGCCTTGTCGTAGTACCGCTCGGCGTTCTCGACGGCCGACCGCGCCGGGTCGAGCGGGATCTCGACCTCGCCCTCCCCGCCGATGATGTCGTCGAGGCGGACGGACTCGCGGCCTGGCCCCTGCCCGACCGCCGACGCCATCAGCAGGTGGCCCCAGGTCTCGTAGCGGTCGGCGCGCGATGGCTGCGCGAGCTCCTCCAACATGGCCTCCGCTGAGCGCTGGCGGCGACCGGAGGCGACGGCGAGGGCCTTCTCGAGCGGGCCGTACTCGGCCGTGTACGCCCGCTGCGCGAGCGACCGCTTCGCCCACACGCCGAGCGCGGCGTCGACCGTGTCGAACCGCTCCTCCCGCCAGCCCTCCGGCACGTCGGCGCGCGGGACGAGCGCGAACGCCTCGGCGACCGGCCCGCGCCAGTAGACGGCCGGCTCGGGCTCGGCGAGCGCCGAGCGGTAGGCTTCGACCGCCTCGAACAGCGCCCCGAGGTCGGCCGCCTCGGGCGACGTGTTGGGTTCGAGCCCGGCGCGGCGAACGGCCGCGGCGGCGAGGTCGCGGGTGAAGAGGGGAACGGCGCCGGCGACGGCCTGCTCGACCGTCTTCCGGTTCGACCTCCAGCGCTCCGCGAACGCCTCGGCCGTGTCGACCACGGGCGCCGGCCTCGGCGCGGGCGCCGGCTGGCCCACGTGGTCGTCCTCGTCCAGAAACGCCGCGCGCACGACGCCCTCGGCGTCGACCCAGAAGACGTTCGGCCGGGACCCGAACAGGACGATCTGGAGTCTGCCCCCGTCGTCGAGGTCCAGAAAGAGGTGCCGGTCGCGCTCGGCGGTGCGGACGCGCTCGACGCGGCGGCCTCCGATTCCATCGAGCACGTCGGCCGTGTTGCGGCGCTGGCGGGCCGCGCCGTCGGTCCGGAAGACGAGCGTGAGCGCCGGGTCGCAGATGACGCGGAGCGTGGTCTCGGCGCCGTTGGTCGACAGGCCGAGGCTGAGCTCGCGCGGGCTCTGCGTCCACGCCTCCGTGATGAGGGCACCCGCCAGTCGGGCGTTCCACTCGCGGGCGAGGGCGTCGAGGGTGAAAAAGTCCATGGACCGAAGATCGGCCTGGCGCGCCACTACCGCGACTCTCAGCGCGTGAGGGGCACGTCGCGCCTCACCCTCCACGCACGGCAGCACTCCGACCCCCACCGTTCATACTCGACGACCCGATCCTGGTACACGGTCCGGCTGACCGGCTCGGGTGGCGCGAACGTGACGACGCACCGCAGAGCTCCACGAACGTCATCTGTGGCCACACGCCCACGGCCTCGCCCGCGTCGACGCGCACCGTCGCGCGCCATGGCTCGGCCCCAATAGAGAGCGCTTCGACCTCATGCTCGCCTGCAGGGACGCCCTCGATCACGAACTGCCCCTCAGCCCTCAGGGTCGGCCGAGGTGCCGAGGGGGGCCCGACAGTCGCACGCTCGCGCCTGGCAGCCGCTCGCCCGTCTCCGCATCCACCACCACGCGGACGATCCGCCCCGCCTCGGGCGCCGGCTGCGCCGAGGCGGACGTGGCCGGCACGAGGCGGAGCAGAAGCGGCCGCGTCATCGGTCCTCCAGCGCGACCACCGGCGGATCGTAGAGGACCAGCCGAATGGGTCCGCAGCACGGCCCCTCGTCGCCGACGTACGTGACCACCCGCGCCGCATTCGCCCCGGGAAGCGGGCCTACCCGCTCCGCACACCACACCCGATCACGCAGTCGAGCGTCCCGCTAGGGCGGAGGCGGACGTAGGCCGTTGTCGTCGCGCCCGGCCGCACGACGACGGCAACGGTTACCTCCTCGTACCCGACGTAGCCGACCCGGACCGCGTGCGTCCCCACCGGGACGCCCCGAATGTCGTACCGCCCCCAGAGGTCCGTCGCCGCGCCGATCGGCGTGTCGGGCAACCAGAGGTTGGCGCCGATCAGCGGCTTTCCCGTCTCCGCGTCTGCCAGCGCCCCACGACCCGGCCCGCCTCGGGCGCCGGTTGGGCCTTGGCGCACACCGACAGGAGAACGACGAGGAGCGAGAGACGCATGGCGGCACCGGGCGGAGGCCGGAACGAAGCGCCACGGCCGCCCGCCCGCAAGACCCGACGGTCCCCGCCCTCCGAACCATCATGAGGGCGCGCCGCACCGACGGCTTAGTGGTCGTGGCTCGCGCAGCCGGCGGCGCTGCCGGGGTGAAGCGCGAAGTCGAGCGCCACGGGCTCTCCGCCGACCTCGGCCTCGACCGTCTCGAAGTGGTACGTGTAGGCCGCCGCGCGGACCGCGTGCGTCCCCGCCGGCACGTCCTCGATGACGAACGAGCCGTCGCGCTGCGAGACGGCCCCGAGGCCGAGCTCCGGGATCGCGACCCCCGCGCCCATCACGGGCTCCCCCGTCTCGGCGTTTGTGACGACGCCCGTGATCTCCCCGAGGTCGGCCACCTCGGGCACGCTCTGGGCGGAGACGGCGGTGGCGAGCGCGACGAGGAGGGCGAGGGGTCTCATGGGTGAGGTCGGCACAGTGACAGAGCGAACCTAGGAACAGAGAGGCACCAACGATCACGCCTTGCCGACAGTGCCGGACTTCGGCACCGCCCGGTCTCAGCCGTCGGCCTCGAGCTGCCGACGGCCCCAGTCGAGCAGCTCCCGCTGGTCGTCGTCGGGCTCGGGGAAGTCGTCGTGGAGGCCGGCGAGCGCGTCGAGGA
>JAAXJP010000021.1:3771-4675 GCA_012269805.1 Rubrivirga sp. | reverse complement strand
GTCCAGCAGCGCGAGCACCTTTCGCTGCTCTCCCACAAGCTCGACGTCATGACGCCGGAGGTCTACACGGCCGAGGGCGTGCCCGTCATGACCGACGGCGTGGCCGTGATCAAGGTCGGCTCGTCCGTCGAGGACGTGGCGACGGCGGCCGAGCAGTTTCTGGGCAAGCCCGACGAGGCGCTGCGGGCCGAGGCCCGCGAGGTCCTGGAAGGCCACCTCCGCGCCATCCTCGGCACCCTCACGGTCGAGGAGGTCTACCGCAACCGCGACAAGTTCGCGCAGGAGGTCCAGTCGGTCGCCGCGCGCGACCTCAAGAAGATGGGGCTCCAGATCGTGTCGTTCACGATCAAGGACGTCCGCGACAAGAACGGGTACCTCGACGCGCTCGGCCGCCCGCGCATCGCCGCCGTCAAGCGCGACGCCGACATCGCCGAGGCCGAGGCCATCCGCGACTCCCGGGTCAAGAAGGCCATGGCCGATGAGGAGGGCCAGAAGGCCGAGCTCATCCGCGACACGAACGTGGCCGAGGCGACCAAGGAGAAGGAGCTGAAGGTGGCCGCGTTCAAGCAGGAGCAGGACACGGCCAAGGCCGCGGCCGACCTCGCCTACGCCGTCCAGGAGGCGACGTCCCAGAAGGCCGTCGTCGAGGAGCAGATGCAGGTCGAGCTCGTCCGGAAGCAGCGCGAGGTGGACCTCGAGAAGCTCGAGATCGACCGCCGCGAGAAGCAGTACGACTCGGAGGTCAAGAAAAAGGCCGA
The DNA here is from genome assembly GCA_012269805.1 of Rubrivirga sp. Classification (GTDB taxonomy): domain Bacteria; phylum Bacteroidota; class Rhodothermia; order Rhodothermales; family Rubricoccaceae; genus Rubrivirga. The sequence continues at coordinate 3,917 of JAAXJP010000021.1, read as the reverse complement.
CGCCGACCGCTACGCCGTCGAGCAGGCCGCCGAGGCCGACAAGCTCCGGCAGATGCGCCGGGCCGAGGCCAAGCAGTTCGAGATCGAGGCCGAGGCCAAGGCCCGCGCCGAGGGGACCCGCGCCGAGGGCCTCGCCGAGGCCGAGG
>JAAXJP010000021.1:0-3761 GCA_012269805.1 Rubrivirga sp. | reverse complement strand
GGTCATCAAGCAGCGCGGGCTCGCCGAGGCCGAGGCCAAGGAGAAGCTGGCCGAGGCGTTCGAGAAGTTCGGCGAAGCCGCCGTGCTCGACCTCCTGGCCAAGATGATGCCCGAGTTGGCCCGCGAGGTCGCCAAGCCGCTCGCCTCGATCGACTCCATGACGGTCGTGGATACGGGCTCGGGCCAGGGCGTCCGGCGCGTGACCGACACCGTCGCCGGGCTGATGGCGACGACGCCGGAGCTCGTGAAGAGCATCGCGGGCGTCGACCTCGCCGCGCTCGCGCAGCGCCTGACGGCCGACCGACAGGTGCCGGCCACGCCCGCCTCGGGCGACGGGTCGACCCCGCTCGCCACGGGCTCCGCACCGCCCTCGCTCGTCGAGCCCGACGACCCCGACGAGGCGTAGTCCTGCCGTCGTCTCTCACCGCCCCGTCGGCCCCGTGCCGGCGGGGCGCTGTGTGTCTGGCCCCGCTGAGATGGGGTATCCGACGGACGGCGCGCGGCCCAGCGGGCGTCGGCTCACTCCACCGGCACGATCCGGCCGTCGGCGGCGACCGTCATGCCCTCGGGGGGCGGGCTGGTGGGGAAGGCCGAAATGCTCGTGCTCCCGTCCCACCCGTTCGGGACGTAGTGCGTGTGGCTCCCGTGCGAGATCGCGACGTACCCCTTCGGCGAGACGACGCTCGTGTCCGACGCCCGCAGGCCGAGCACGTCGACCAGCACGAAGGCGACGATCAGCGCGAGGGCAGCGAAGAGGGCGAGGCGAAGTACGCGGCGGGTAGACACGGGGTCGGGACCGTTGGGGCGCCAGAAGAGTACGCACGGCCTGTCCCCGCGCCTGCGAACCCTCCGTGACCCCGTCCCCCCGCGTCGTCCTCCTGATCGGTGTCGCGGGCAGCGGCAAAACGACGGTCGGGAAGGCGCTGGCCGACGCGCTCGGCTGGGCCTTCGAGGACGCCGACGACCACCACAGCGTCGCGGCGCGGACGAAGATGCGCCGCGGCGAGGGCCTCACCGACCGCGACCGGGCCCCCTGGCTCGACCGCCTGGCGGCGCTGATCCGCAGGCGGGTCGATGAGGGACCGCCCACCGTCCTCGCCTGCTCCGCCCTCAAAGAGTCGTACCGGGACCGCCTCACCGACGGGCAGCCCCGCGTGCTCGTGGCGTGGCTGGACGTGCCCCGTGAGGTCATCGAGGCGCGCGTGGCCGAGCGTCGCGGCCACTACGCGGGGCCGAGCCTCGTCGCGAGCCAGTTCGCAGCGCTCGAGCCGCCGGCTGAGGCCTTCCGCCTCGATGGGACCGCCGAGGTGGGCGCCCTGGTCGAGCGGCTCCGCAGGCGGGTAGCCGGTTAGCCCCCGCTCTTCTCGCGGCGTCGCTTTTCCGCTCGCTCGTCGACGGCCGCCTTCTGGCGGTAGAGGTCGAGGTAGCTCTCGACGTCGTAGCGGTCGCCATAGATGTCCTTCATCTTTTTCCAACGGAGCTGGCAGGCGAGGCGGAACGCCGTGTCCTCGCCGTAGCGCTTGATCGAGAACGACGTGCCGCGCGCGACCCCGGGCTCCGGGTTCCACGACACCGCGTAGACCTCGTGCCGGATGCCTCGCCGGTCGCGCTTGTACGTCCGGGAGACCCCGACGACGCCGCTCGTGTTGCTCTTGTTGGACCGGATCAGGCGCCGCCGCCGAGGCTTCGCCGGGAGCTGCGCGACCTCCTCGACGAGCTCTTTCCGGTACGCCGCTGCCGCATCGAACGCCTCGTCCCGCCCGCCCCACTTTTTGTCCGAGAACAACCGGGAGAACGTCTTTCCGTCGCGATAAACCCGGACCTGCCAGCCGTGCGTGGAGTCGGAGTCGATCCGGATGACGCCTTTCGCGCGGGGCATGGAGGACGGAGGTGGCTATCGCCAAGCTACGGGGCGTATGGCATTGATTCAATAGGATTTGTGAATCATTCCTGGGCCGTTACTGTCCCTCGTACCGCCGGTACCGCATGTTGACCCAGCAATACACGCCATACATGACGAACCCGATTGCGACGAGGCCGAGCAACCAGGGGCCGTAACTCTGCTGCTGGAGCGTGCCCAGCGCTTGGTCGAGCCCGCCCGCCTCGTCGGCGTCGGCGCGGAGGGCGGCCTGGGCCATGAACACGCCCGTGAGAACGTAGACCACGCCACGCGAGCTCAGGCCCCACTGCCCGGCCCGCTTGATGAGGTCGCGCCGCTGGACCGCGCGCTGGTCGAGGTGGAAGTTGCTCATGAACGAGGCGCGGTAGGCCCGGACAAACTGATAGACGCCGTACCCGAGGAGCGCGAGGGCGAGAAGCCCGACGATCCACCGGCCGCCGGGCAGCCCGAGGAGCGTCTGCGCACGTTCTTCCGTGCCGCCTCCGCTCCCGCCCTGCCCGCTCCCGGTGACGATCCGATAGGCCGAGAACGCCAGGCTGCCATAGGCGAACGCACTGACGACGTAGAACACGCGCTTCCCGGCGCCCTCGATGTCGTCGCCCTCCCCCTCGGGGTCGGTGAGGGCGAGGACGACCCGCCAGAGCGCGTACGCCGCGAGGCCGACGACGAGGATCCAGAGGAGGACCTCGCCATACGACTGCTGCGCGAGCGTGGCGAAGGCGCCGTCCTGGCCCTCGGGGTCGCCGGAGCCGACGGCGGCGTCGAGGGCGATGACGCCGAGGAGAGCATACAGGACGCCTTTGACGCCGTAGCCGACTCGCCCGAGGGTCTCGAGGGGGTGACGCTGGGCGTGCTGTGCGGAGGACGTGGCAGTGGACATGGGCCGAGGGAGAGAGGGACGTGTGGACGGCTCCCCGGCCCCAGAGGATCCTCAATGCCGTCGCCCCTTCCACCCGATCTGCGGTTTGAGGGCGAGCGCGAACGGCAGCGTGACGAGGTAGCCCGTCACGAACGCGACCGTGCCCAGCAAGGCCCCGAGGCGGACCCGCCCGCCGGCCCGTCGCCGGAGGGCGAGGAGGGCGCCGCCGTCCCCGACGGTCTTGGCGGCGAGAGCCGCCAACGCCGGGAGCGGCGCGAGGGCGAGCCCGACGAGCGGGAGCGCGTGCACCACGAACAGCAGCACGTAGAGCGGGAACACCCAGGGGTCGCCGCTGAGGCCGCCGCGCGCCCACCGCCGCCGCTGGCCGTACGCCTCGGCGACGCTGTCGGCCGGGAGCGACCACACGACGGCCGGCGCGTCGAGGGGGAAGCGGACCCGCCAGCCGGCCTTCGCGACGGCCTGGACGAGCGTGAAGTCCTCCGTGACCGAGAACGGAAGCGCCGGGTAGCCGCCCACACCGAGGTACGCTGCGCGGCGCACGCCCATGTTGTTGCCCATCCCGGTGGCCGGGAGGCCGGCCTCGGCCGCCGCGCTGACCGCCCCGATCAGCAGCTCCCAGTCGAGGGCCTGGACGCGGTCGAAGGGGCGCCCCGCGCGTTCCTCGAGCCGTGCGAGCCCGCACGCGATCCCCACGCCCTCGTCGGCGAACGCCGAAGCGAGCGTCCGCGCCCACGTCGGGACCGGCGCGCAGTCGGCGTCGGTGATGAGGACGACGTCGGCCTCGACCGCCTCGAACGCCGTGTGGAGCGCCTGCGCTTTGCCGCGGAGGTGCCCGACCGGGTCCGGCACGCGGAGGTAGCGGACGGCGTGCGTCCCGCCCGCCTCGGCCCGCTGGCGGACGACCTCAGCGGTCGCGTCGGTCGAGTGGTCGTCGGCGACGACGAGCGTGAGCCGGCCGGAGGGGTAGTCCTGCGCCTGGAG
>JAAXJP010000739.1 GCA_012269805.1 Rubrivirga sp. | reverse complement strand
CGGCGTCCCGGACGACCGCGTCAACGACCGCGCCGCCGGGCTGCCGCACTCGCTCTACGAGCTCCTCTGGCACCTCCGGAGGGCCCAGGCCGACCTCCTCGAATACGCGACCTCGGCCGACTACCGATCCAAGGACTGGCCGGACGACTACTGGCCCGACGCGCCGGCCACGCCGGGCGACTGGGACCGTGAGCGGGCCGCGTTCCTCCGCGACCTCGGTGCGCTCGTCCGCCTCGCGGAGACGGCCGACCTCACGGCCGAGCTCGGCCACGCGCCCGGCTACACCGTCCTCCGGCAGATCCTCGTCGCGGCCGACCACAACGCCCACCACCTCGGCCAGATCGTCGACGTCCGCCGTGCCCTCGCCCTCTGGCCGCCGGACAGCGTGTAGGCCCAGGCCGATTCTTCGCCCGATTCCGCCGGACCCGTGCGGCGTAGCGACCCGAGCAGGCGTAGCCTCCGCGCGTGTCCGCGTCGTCCCCCCTCGCCCGTCTGAAGACCGCCGCGCGCCGCCTCGAACGCGACGTGGACGCGCTCGTCGTGGCGTACCGGGACCCGCGCGTGCCCCGCGCCGCCCGCGTCGTCATCGGGCTGACCGTCGCCTACGCCCTGAGCCCGGTCGACCTCATCCCAGACGTGGTCCCGGTGCTCGGCGTGCTCGACGACCTCGTGGTGGTCCCGTTCGGGCTGTGGGTCGCGCTCCGTCTCGTGCCGGCCGGCGTGATCGAGGACGCGCGCACGCGGGCAGCCGAGGCCCCGGGCGAGACGCTGTCGCTGCGCCAAACGGGCTTCCGCATCGTGCTCGGCCTGTGGGTGGGGCTCGTGGTCCTCGCCTGGGTCGTCCTGACCTAGCCTCGGCCGCCTCGGCGCCGAACCGCCAAGCCGGCGCCGTCAGGTGGGGAGGCCCACGGTCGGGACCGCAAATGCGTGTGGCGGGTAGAGGTCCGCCCCTCTCCCCCACCCCTCCCCATGCCGACCGCAGACACCGACCGCCGCTGGGTCTACGCCTTCGACGACGCCCCCACCGGAGACACGCCCGAGAGCGTCCGCCAGGCCAAGGCCCTGCTCGGGGGCAAGGGGGCCGGGCTGGCCGCGATGACGGCCGCCGGGCTCCCCGTCCCCCCCGGGTTCACCATCACGACCGAGGCCTGCGTGGCCTACCAGGACGTCGGGCACCACTTCCCCGATGGCCTCTGGGCCCAGGTCCAGACCGCCCTCGCCGGCGTCGAGGAGGCCGCCGGCCGCGCGTTCGGCGACGCTGAAGACCCTCTTCTCTTGTCGGTCCGCTCCGGCGCCGCGGTCTCGATGCCGGGCATGATGGACACCGTCCTCAACCTCGGGCTCAACGACGAGACGGCCGCCGCGCTCGCCGCGCAGACCGGCGACGAGCGGTTCGCCTACGACGCGTACCGGCGGTTCGTCGCCATGTTCGGCGAGATCGTGATGGGCGTCGAGGCCGACCGGTTCGACCGGATCGTCCGCCGGGCGAAGGCTCAGACCGAAGGCGGCCAGGACACCGACCTCTCCGTCGCCCAGCTCAAGGAGATCGTGGCCCAGTCGAAGCGCGTGATCGCGGGCCAGACGCGGCAGGCGTTCCCGGACGACCCGCGCGAGCAGCTCCGGCAGGCCGTCGCCGCGGTGTTCGACAGCTGGGACAACGACCGGGCCGTCCGCTACCGCCGCGTCCACAACATCCCGGACGACATCGGGACGGGCGTGACCGTCCAGGCGATGGTGTTCGGCAACAAGGGGTGGGACTCGGGCACGGGCGTCGCCTTTACGCGCGACCCGTCGACGGGCGAGAAGGGGCTCTACGGCGAGTACCTCCTCAACGCGCAGGGCGAGGACGTCGTGGCCGGCATCCGGACGCCGAAGCCGATCGCCGAGATGGCCGACGACCTGCCCGAGACGTTCGAGGAGTTCCAGGCCCTTGCCGACCAGCTCGAGCAGACCTACGGCGACGTCCAGGACATCGAGTTCACGATCGAGCAGGGCACGCTGTGGCTCCTCCAGACGCGGACGGCCAAGCGGTCCGGCGCGGCCGCCGTCCGGATCGCGGTCGAGATGGTGGCCGAGGGCGTGATCGACGAGCGGACGGCCGTGGGCCGCGTCGACCCCGCCGCCCTCGAGGCGCTCCTCCACCCGGCCGTCGACGACGACGCCGAAGCGGAGCTCCTCGCCGAGGGCCTGCCGGCCAGCCCCGGCGCCGCCCACGGCCGCGTGGCCTTCACCTCCGACGACGCCGAGGCCCGCGCCGCCGAGGGCGAGCCGGTCGTCCTCGTCCGCCAGCAGACGTCGCCGGAGGACTTCCACGGGATGGTCGCCGCCGTGGCCGTGGTCACGGCCGAGGGCGGGATGACGAGCCACGCCGCCGTCGTCGCGCGCGGGATGGGGACGCCCTGCGTGGCCGGCGCGGGGGCGCTCCGGATCGACCCCGCCCAGGGCCGGCTCGAGGTGGGCGGCCGCACGATCGTCGCCGGCGACTGGGTCACGGTCGACGGCGCGACCGGCCGCGTCCTCGTCGGGCAGGTCCCGACCAAGGACCCCGAGCTCGGCGACGACTTCCGGACGCTCATGGGCTGGGCCGACGGGGTCCGCCGCCTCGGCGTCCGCGCCAACGCCGACACGGGCGACGACGCGGCGACGGCCCGCGAGTTCGGGGCCGAGGGGATCGGGCTGTGCCGGACCGAGCACATGTTCTTCGGCGACGAGCGGCTCCAACCGATGCGCGAGATGATCCTCGCCGAGGACGCCGGCGCCCGCGAGGCCGCGCTCCGGAAGCTCCTCCCGCTCCAGCGCCGCGACTTCGACGCGCTCCTCCGCGCCATGGACGGCCTCCCGGTGACGGTCCGCCTCCTCGACCCGCCGCTCCACGAGTTCCTCCCCGACCTCCTGGAGCTGACGGGCCGGATCGCCGAGACCAAGCTGGCGCTCAAGCGGGCCGAGACCCTCGACGAGATGGACCGGCTCCTCGACGAGTCGGCGGCGTCGCGGGCCCTCCTCCGGCAGGTCGAGAAGCTCCACGAGGAGAACCCGATGCTCGGCCTCCGCGGGTGCCGCCTCGGGATGCTCTACCCCGAGATCACCCGGATGCAGGTCCGCGCCCTGTTCGAGGCCGCGGCCGACTGCGTCGAGGACGGCGTCGAGGTCAAGCCGGAGGTGATGGTCCCGCTCGTGTCGGTCGCCGCCGAGATCGAGACGCAGGCCGCGCTCGTCCGCGAGACGGCCGACGCCGTGCTCGCCGAGCGGGGCGTCGACCTCGACTACCTCGTCGGGACGATGATCGAGCTGCCGCGCGCGGCGCTCCGGGCCGGCGACATCGCCCAGACGGCCGAGTTCTTCTCGTTCGGCACCAACGACCTCACGCAAACCACGTTTGGCCTCAGCCGCGACGACGCCGGGCGGTTCCTCTCGGCCTACGTCGAGCGCGGCGTGCTCCCGGCCGACCCGTTCCAGACGCTCGACGCCGAGGGCGTCGGCGAGCTGGTCCGCCTCGGGACCGAGCGCGGGCGGGCCGCGCGCGAGGACCTGAAGGTCGGCGTGTGCGGCGAGCACGGCGGCGACCCGGCGTCGGTCGCCTTTTTCCACGGCGTCGGGCTCGACTACGTGAGCTGCTCGCCGTTCCGCGTGCCCGTCGCCCGGCTGGCCGCCGCCCGGGCCGCCCTGGACGACGCCTCATGAGACGCATCCGCCGCCGGTACGTCGCCCTCGGCGCGCTGTGGACCGCCGGCGCCGTGCTGACCCTGTTCCTGCCGGGCGCCGTCGTCCCGGTGCCCGGGCCCGAGTGGAACACGCTGGCGCACGTCACCTTTTTCGCCGTCGCCGTGGCGCTGTGGGCCGCCGCCTTCCCCGGCCGGCTCCGGCGGGTCGCGGCCGTCGCGGCCGCGCTGGCCGTCGTCACCGAGGTCGGCCAGGCCGCCCTGATCCCCGGCCGCGGCGCCCAGTGGGTCGACCTCGTGGCCGACCTCTACGGCGTGCTCGGCGGGCTCGCGCTCGGGGTCGTGCTGCCGTGGATCTTGCCCAGCCGCGCCCGCCGCTCGCGCCCGTGACCCCGCCCGCCGGACTCCGTCGACCTGACGGTTCGGCGCCGAGGCGGAGAGGGGTCCCGGGGAGGGCGTCAGGCCTCGTCGTTGTGCGGGGCGTACTTGCTCCCGCGCAGGACCTCGACGTCCTGGAGGTACACGATCACCGAGTGGTGCTCGAAGTACCGCTCGGCCACGTGGGCCGCGATCCGGTCGGCCACCTCGGGCGCGACGACGGCCTCGATCTTGACCGCCGAGACGCCCGGCATCCCGAGCCCGTGCTTCCGGGCCCCCTCGCCTTTGACGTCGGCGAGCGTGTGGCCGGTCGCGCCGAGCCGGTGGACCGCGTCGATGAGCTTGTCGCGGAGGGTCCGCTCCGCGATGATCGTGACGAGCCGGTACGAGACGGTCTGCATGGGGCTAGGCCCCGAGCCACTCGGCGAGCGCGAGGTAGATCGGGATGCCGACGGTGAGGTTGAACGGGAAGGTGATCCCGAGCGAGGCCGTGAGGTAGTACGCCGGGTTCGCCTCGGGGAGCCCGACCCGGATGGCCGCCGGGGCCGCGATGTAGGACGCGCTCGAGACCATCGCCCCGAGCACGGCCGCCCCGCCCACCGACAGCCCCGCCCGTTCCCCGGCCCCCACGCCGAGGGCCCCGTG
>JAAXJP010000614.1 GCA_012269805.1 Rubrivirga sp. | reverse complement strand
CTGAGGAGGCGGCAACCACTTCTACCGGGCGATCCGCTAGTTGGGACGGTTGGTCAAGTCCGAGTACGTGCTCGACTACGTGGGGCGACCAGAGCTCAGGCGCCGCGTGCGCCGGGGGCTCCTGAAGTCGGAGGAGCTCCACGCGCTCGCCCGCGCCGTGTTCTACGGCAAGCGGGGCCGGGCCGACGCCCGCGACTTCCGACGGCAGGCGTCGACGGCGAGCTGCTTGACCCTCATCCTCGCCTGCGTGGTGTACTGGCAGATCCGGGAGATCGAGCACGTGGTCGCTGAGTCGGCCGGTGACCCCGACGCACCGGACTTCGCGCTCCTGGCGCACGTGAGCCCGATTCAATGGGACAACGTCACGCTATACGGGGCCTACGACGTCCGACGGGACCTCGTCGAGTTTCGACTGACCCGGTGAGCGCGCACCGCTACTGCGAGATTTTGCACCGATCTGCCCGCTACCCTAGGAAGAGCGGGGACAGAGCGAGTTCCCGATCGTCCTGTGGTCTACGGAGCCACGACTGAGGAAGTCCTACGATCGCGACAAGACGAGCCACGACCTGTTCGATCTCATCTGCGACAAGGGGGATCTGTTGAGTACAGATCCGGCAGTTCCAGAGGAAGAGAAGGCCCCGATGGTTGGGCTCCGTCTGCAGTCGCTCGTGACTGGATACCGGAAGATCCAGGAGCTGCGCGACGAGACCGACGGCGACGAGCGGTTCTACAGGTTCCTCGGGTTCAGCGAGCCGCCCGACCATCTCGACGAGAGGCTCTCCGAGTTCGCGCTCTCCGACGTCCCCCCTACGGAACGCCCGGCACACGAGTACGCCCGCTTTATCCGCCGCCAGGTGCTCGAATCGGCGGGTCCCCTAATCGACCGGAGGACGTTGGCCGCGCGACTGGGAGTGGACGTGGAGGCCTCAGAGGACTTCGATGAGCTCGTTCAGGCGTTCGACGATGCGATCTACCGGGGCGTATTCCGCGAAGGGTGGTTGCGGTGGTGGGCTGAGGTGACCGAGGACCTGGCGGAGAATCTGGTCGAGGAGAGCCTCCGCTCACTCACCGCCCCGGAGCGAGTCGAGCGACTCACCAAAGCAACAGGTCTTGGCAAGTTGCGAGCGGCGGAGCCCATATCCGAGGGGGACAGCAGCGCATTCTGGGTCGTTTGCCAGGCGACCGACCGCCCCCTGGATCCTCGCGACGGCTTCGTGCTGGACTCGGGTCGCCGGTACCCCTGGCAGCGGGACAAGTACGTCTCTCGGTATGCAGTGGAGAACAAGATGCTCGGGCGTCGGCACCTGCGGCTCACGGTGTCGGAGCGCGAGCGCGCCTCGGCCCTCATCCCCTGACCCCACGTCCCCAGCACGCACAGTAGTCCTGCCGCGAATGCCGTCGAACAGCCCAGAGTCCAGGACCCGGAAGTACGTCAAGGAACGGAAGCGCGAGTTGGACCTCTTGGCCGAGGTTCTCGACGGGACTGGGGTTGTCCGTTCTGTGGACCCGCTCACCGACGCCATCGTCAGGAAGGGCGTAGAACCGCTCGAATGGCATCTCGACATGGTGGATGAGCTACTTTTCGACCTAGACAGGAAGGCCGTCAAGGCGCAGAGAAACTCGAAGCCATCCGACCTCAAGTCGATTAGCCTGGCGCTAAAAGTAGGCCTTCAGGGAAGGTGCCTAGACGAGGACGCGCTCAGCGACCCGTTCTTGAAGCTGTCCGTCGAGTGCGTCGTCACCGGACGCCGAAAGGCTATGAAGGGTGATTACCACTCGGCGTGGCACCTAGACCGCGACGCGCCGAAGGACGGGCAGAAGCGGGCGGACCTCGCACACCCGGCCTACCACCTCCAATACGGGGGCCAACGGCTCCCACCTTTGGGGTCGCCGGGGAACCACCTGCTGCTCGGTTCGCCGCGGGTCGCCCACCCCCCGCTCGACGGCGTCCTCGCTGTGGACTTCGTCCTCTCCAACTACTTTCCGAAGCTCTGGCGCGACCTTCGGCTGGATGGACGCTATAAAGAGCTTATCGACAGATCGCAATGGCGGTGCTGGCGCCCGTACTCGATGGCAAGCGCCGAGCGGTGGTCGAGCGGCGCCTCGGAATGGGACGGCCTACCCATCTGGCCCCAAGTCGTGTACCGCGGCCCGTAGGGCGGCGGGGATGCCTCCACGGGAGGGCAGCCCAGCGAGGACGAACTGACCCTCGTGCTCCGACTGCGCAAGGCGGTGAGGAACCGCTCGCGGACGTAGCGGCCGAGCACGAGCTGGTGCTCTTCGTCGGCCTCACGGGCGAGGTTGAGGAGCCGCTGGCGGACCGAGGCCGCCGTGTTCTTGGAGGGCGCCGTTATCCGCTCGCCTCGACGGCCTCGAGGTACGGGCGGAGGACGCCCTGGACGCGGCAGGTGCCGGCGTGGCGCCAGAGCGCGTCGACGGTCCACTCGGACGAGTTGCCCTGGCGCTGCTCTCGGCGGGCGCGACGGAACTCGTGGAGCGCTTCGAGGGCGACGTCGAGGCCGACGAGGTTCCGGTACTTGAAGCAGTCCGCGACGGTCTTGGCCGGGCTGAAGACGGGGACCGGGACGGGGCCGACGTCGTGGACCTCGACGCCGGCCTCCAGCGCGTCGGGCGTCATCCGGACCGTGCGGACCGGGACCGAGCCGGGCCGGGGCTCCCAGGCCCCGGTGCGGAGGGCGACCCAGACCTCGAACGGGGCCTGCGTCGTGAGGTCGTGGAACCGGAGGGCCGAGAGGAGGCAGACGACGGCGTCGGGGAGGCGGCGGGCGACGACGGCGAGGTCGTGGTGCTCGGTGAGGTCGCGGTCGGGGAGCGCGTAGAGCCCGCGCCCGACGCGGTCGAGCTCGCCCCGGCGGGCGAGGCGGCTGAGGTAGCGCCTCGGGAGTCCAGCCTCGGCGAGGTCATCGGCCGACACGATCCCCCGCTGGGCGGCGAGGGCGAGGATCGCGTCTGTCCTGGACTGGGCCACGGGTGTCCCGTCGTCTAGTGGGTCCTCCCCAATGTACGAGGGTTTGGGACACTGAGTGCACGATTCTGCGCCTTCCGCTCCATGTCCGAGGCCTACAACCGCCGGAGCTCGTCGCGCTCGCGGCGGAACTTCTGGATGACGGCGTAGACGGCGTCCGACCGTTCCCGCCGCGCGAGGTAGGCCTCGCGGTGCTCGAGGAGCGGGTCGAGGTCGAGGGGTTCGGCCTCGATCTTGTCCTTGAGGAGCTGGAGACCGTGGATGGCGGTCTCGAGGTCGTCGACGGTGATCTCGCCGTCGGGGATGACCATGTCGGGGGAGTTGTCCATGTGGAGAGGGGTTTGAGAGCGTCGGAGTGACCCTGCCTGACCCGGCATGGCAGACACCGAGTTACGAGAGGGTCCTGTTGATCCGCTGGAAAAGGGCCTCGAAGCGGTCGAGGGTCGGGTCGTCCAGCCTCGGGAGCCACTCGTCTTGACGGCGGAGGAAGAGGGCGGCGGGCGTGTAGTGGTTGTACCGTCCGCCGAGCGAGGCCTCCACGCGCTTCGTAACCCGGCCGTTCGGCGTCATTCCTTCCAGGTCGCCCTGTACGGCCCCCGAGGCCCGGAGGAGGTCGAGGTAGAGGTCGACGTCGAAGATGTCCTCGATGTCCGCCTCGGTGCCCCCGGTCACCTGGGTGAGCGGGATGAGCCGGCCCGGAGCCAGGAGCCCACGCTCGACCAATCGGTCGACCTTCTGGTTGCCCCCCGCGGCCACGTCGAGCACGACGGTGACCCGGAGCTGGGAGCCGAGGAGCGCGATGAAGGTCGGGACCTTGTCGAGCCCGCCCGCCGGGACGATTGTCCAGCGTGGGTCGAGCCCTTCGCGGTCGAGCGAGCGGAGGTGCTCGCTCACGACCGTGAGGTAGACGTAGTCCGACGGCCCCTCGACGACAAGGTTGTCGGGTCCAACGAAGAGGGTCTGGGCGAGTTGGTAGCCGAGGGCGCCCTGGAGCGGGAAGAGGGTGTCCCGACTGGTCCCGAGCACGTCGGCGCTGACCTTCGTCCCCTCCCCGTCGACGTCCTCCACCGTCCGCACGCGGTTGAGCGCGGCGGGGTCGACGAGGAACGGGGAGTGCGTGCTGTAGACGACCTGGTGGTCCGGGGCGAGTCGGTCGTCGATGAACCGGAGGAGGTCGGCCTGGGCCGACGCGTGGAGGTTCAGGCCCGGCTCGTCGAGGAGGAGGACGAGACCGCGCTCGCGGCCCTCGAACTCGGAGAAGTAGGCGAGGAACGAGAAGAACCAGACGAAGCCAGCCGACCGCTCGCCGAAGTTGAGCGAGGTGCGGTGGCGGTCGTTCCAGATGCGGACGTCGAGGACGGGCCCGGGTGGATCGCCCCCCGAAGCGTCGACCTGGAAGCGGACCTGGAGCCGGTCGTTCTGGCTCCAGTACTCGAACACCTCGTCGCTGATCTGCGCGCTGGCCGTCTCCAGGGCCGCTTGCTTCGCCTCGTACTCCGCCGCCTCGAACTCGTCCGGGCTGACGCCGGCGAGCTTGAGGAGGGAGAGGGCCGTGCGTTCCCCGGCCGTCATCGACGGTGGGGCCTTCCGGAGCGAGGCGAGGGGGACCCGCCCCGGCATCTCGTTGTAACGGCTGAAGTAGAGGAACTCCGGCAACCGCCCGGTGAGCACTTCCTGTACTTGAGCCTCGATGTCGAAGTCGG
>JAAXJP010000468.1:12749-18106 GCA_012269805.1 Rubrivirga sp. | reverse complement strand
CCCCAGCCCCTCCCCGACGCCGACCTCGACCGCGCGGCCGCCGTCCTGGGCGTGACGCCCGAGCGCGACGGCGCGCTCACCCGGCTCGCCCTCTCGGACGCCGCCAGCGGTCGGCGCCTCGCCGTCGAGGTCACCCACGGCGAGAGCGGCCCGATCGTCAAGGTCTACGGGACCGAGTCGCACCTCGAGCTCCACGACTGCGCCGGCCTCGTGACGTCGGAGGAGCTGGGCGAGGTCATCTTCTTCGCGCGCGGCGGCGGGCGCGTGGCCGGGCTCGTGGTCGAGCGCGAGGCGGCGTGCTCGCTCTACGCCAACGTCTCCGAGAAGCTGCTCTCGGCCGACTTCCTGACCGTCGCGCCGGAGGTGGCGCAGGCCGCCGTCGTGCTGTCGCTCAGCGAGCCGCTCTTCGAGGGCGACTGGACACCCGAGAGCTCGCCGGAGGCGTGAACACGGGCGGTCCTGAGGCGGAGGGCCTCGAGGTCCATCCCGAGCACGCGACGCTCCGCCTGGACGAGGCCGCGGTCCGCGCCGTCGTCGAGGCCGTGTGTGGTGGCGAGGGCGCCGAGGTGGTCCACCTCGGCGTGATCCTGGGCGACCACGCGCTCGTCCACGAACTCAACCGCGAGTGGCTGGGCCACGACTACGATACCGACGTCGTGTCGTTCGTGCTCGACGAGGAGGCGCAGGCCGAGGGCCGGATCGACGGCGAGATCTACGTCGACCTCGACACCGCCGCCGAGCGGGCCCCCGAGTTCGGCGTCCCGATGGAGACCGAGGCCCTCCGCTACGTCGCCCACGGCGTCCTCCACCTCTGCGGCCACGACGACGCGACGGACGACCAGCGCGCGGCGATGCGCGCCCTGGAGGACCGCTATCTGGAGGCGGCCGGCGTCTAGCCCCTCCCACCCCGGCGTCGAGGCGGGCGGCCTCAGCCCACCAGCTTCCGCAGCGGCTCGGCCACACGGACGACGTGCTTCGCCGTCGACATGATGTAGAAGTGGATGCCGGGCACGCCGGCGTCGAGGAGCTCCTCGGCCTGCTTGCGCGCCCACTCGACGCCGACCTCGGCCACGTGCTCAGGCTTCGCCGCCTCGACCTCGGCTGCGAGGGCCTCCGGGATCTCGGTGTGGAACGAGCGCGGGAGCGACCGGAGGTGCCGCTTCGACGTCAGGATCTTGAGCCCCGGCACGATCGGCACGTCAATCCCCACGTCGCGGCACTTCTCGACCCAGGCCAGGTAGTGGCGGTTGTCGAAGAACATCTGCGAGACCACGTAGTCGGCCCCGGCGTCGACCTTCCGCTTGAGGTTCAGGACGTCCCACGTCATGTTCGGCGCGTCGACGTGCTTCTCGGGGTACCCGCCGACGCCGATGCAGAAGTCGGTCGGCGCGGCGTCGAGGAGGTCTTCGAGGTAGCGCCCCTCGTTCATGTCCCGGATCTGGCCGACGAGGTCACAGGCGTAGGGGTGCTGGTGGCGGTCGGGCCGGTGGGACTTGACCACGTTCGTGTCGTCGCCGCGGACGGCGAGGACGTTGTGGATGCCGAGGTAGTTGAGCTCGATGAGCGCGTCCTCGGTCTCCTCCTGCGAGAACCCGAGGCAGAGGATGTGGGGCACGGCGTCGATGCCGAACCGGTGCTGGATGGCGGCGCACAGGCCGAGCGTGCCGGGCCGCTTCCGCTTGACGCGCTTCCGGATGGTCCCGTCGGCCATCTCCTCGTAGACCTTCTCCGCCGAGTGACTCGTGACGTCGATGAAGGGCGGGTCGTACGGCTTCAACTGCTCGACCACGCCGAGCACGTCGCCCACCGACGTCCCGCGCATGGGCGGGATGATCTCGTACGAGAAGAGCGGGCCGTCGGCGCGATCGTAGTGCTCGGTGACTTTCATCAGGGCGGTCCGGGGAGGGACGGCAAGATCTCTCACGTGCCGGGCGCCCGCCAGCCGAAGGCAGCCGCCCCGGCGGCACAGAGAGCAGGGGCCCTCCCACGGCCAGCCGCTAGTTCCGCCGGAGCCAGAGGTCGTCGAACATCGGGTGCGCCGGGGGCCCGGCCGGACCATCGCCCGAGGCGGCCTCGGCCACCGACCGGCGGGCGCGCTCGTCCTCGACGATGTCCCGGAGGCGGACCGGGACCGACTCGCCCTGCCCGGTCCACCGCCTGGGGGGGGCCGGCTGCGAGGGGAGCACGTCGTCGTGGAAGAGAAGCTGGTAGGCCGTGACGCCTGCCCACACCGCCATCAGGAGGATCGCCGGCACCGCGATCCAGAAGAAGGCGACGAACAGGGCGGCGACAGGCGGCAGCATCGGGCTTATTCCGTCGCGGCCTCGGCCGGCGTGGTCACGGCCGCGTCGAGCGCCTGCGAGCCCGCGGCGTCGGTCTCGGGCACCCGGAACAGGTCGGCGTCAGGCGTCTCGCGGACGAGCGGGACCGCGTCGAACTCGTCGGCGATCTCGGTCTGGACCTCCTGGGCCTGCAGGACCTCCTCCTCGAGCACGTCGGTCGGGACGGCCGACAGCTCCTCGAACGTGTCGCGGAAGGCGAAGTCGAGCCAGGTGAACCCGAAGAAGACGAGCAGGAACGAGGAGCTGCCCAGGAAGACGAGCGCGTTCGTCTTGGTCTTCTCGAACTTGAGCCCCATAAAGCGCGACGCGACCCAGTACACCTTCGTCCCCGCGATGGCGAGGGCGACGGGGACGCTGAGGACCCCGAGCGGGAGGGCCGGGAACTCGAACTCGAGCCCGAACACGTTGGCGTAGCCGCGCTCCCAGAGCGCGAGGACGACGGTGAGGATGGTGAGGCCGACGAGGATGAAGAACGTCTTCTTCAGCGTCGCCGCGTCGAACACGTGGTGGCCGCCGTGGCCGGTGTGCTCCTCGTGCCCCTCGGTGTGCGTGTGGTCTGCCATGGTCAGATCGGTCCGATCCGCGAGCGGCGCCCGTCCGGCGCCCGGCTCGCTAGATCAGGTACATGAGGGGGAAGACGAAAATCCAGATGATGTCGACGATGTGCCAGTACAGGCCCACGTTCTCGACCGGGGTGTACCACACGCTGGAGTAGTCGCCGCGCTGGGCGAAGAACACCAGGAAGCCGATCGCGATGATCCCGATGACGATGTGGAGCGCGTGGATCCCCGTCATCACGTAGTAGATGGCGAAGAAGATGCCGGCGCGGCGGTTCGAGAAGATCTCGCCCTCGCGGCCGTGGCCCGAGCCGTGGTCGTCGCCGTGCTCGGTCTCGAGGCCGGCCGACGCCAGCTCGCCGGGCGCGTCGAGGTTGGCGGCGGCCGCGGGCCCGGCCGTCACGTCGACGGCCGCCTCCGCGCCCACGCCTTCGCCTGCAGCAGCCTCGCCGCCGCCCTCGCCGGTCGCCGCCGGGCTGTCGGGGACCGCGTCGTCGTCGCCGGCCGGCGCGGCCTGGTCCTCGCCGGCGAGCGGGGCGTCGGCGGCCCCGAGCGCGCCGGCGTCGGCCTCGACCACCTCGGCGTCCTCAGTCTCGTTGGTCGCCTCGGGGGCGCCCTCCTCTCCCCCGGCCGGCGTGAACGCGGGCGTCAGGGCGACGGCGCCCGTCAGGTCGCTGACCCGCTGGGTCCCCTCGTCCAGCTCGAAGTTGACGCCCGGCCAGATGCCGAGCTCGAACTTGTGGGTGTACTCGAAATACTTGACCACGAGGAAGCCCGAGGCCAGCACGATCGTGGCGACGAGGTTGCCCACGAGCACCTTCCGGTTGTCCATCTGCGCGCCGCGGATGGCCCACGCCATCGTGAGCGACGAGAGCAGGAGGACGAGCGTGTTCGCCGCGCCGAGGACCGTGTCGAGTTGGAGGCTCGCCTGCTCGTAGAGCTCGGGGTACAGGACGCGGAAGATGCCGTAGGCCACGAACATCCCGCCGAAGAGCAGGATCTCCGTCGCCAGGAACAGCCACATGCCCAGCTTCGAGGCCTCGAACTGCTGCTCGGAGGAGACGAAAAAGTGCTGGAGGCGCGACGGGTGGAGCTGGCCGTCGTGCCCGACGAGCATGTGCTCCTCGTGCCCGTGCCCGTCACCGCCGTGCGCGGCGTGCGGGTCGTCGACCGTGACGGAGTGGGACGTTGCCATGGGGTGTGTGCGGGTCGGGCGGGTCCGCCTCGGGCGCTCCGGCGGGAGGCCGAGGCGGGCCGGTTACATGTCGCTCGGGGAGTCGGGCTGGCGCGTGCCGTCGTCGACGGACTTGTCCATCTCCTGCGGTCCGCCGACCTCGACGACCGGGACCGGCGCGCCGCGCTGGCTGTCGCCGGACGTCTGGAAGAGGACCTCGTAGTCGTACGGCCCGTGGGTCACGAGCGGCGTGTGGTGGAAGTTGTGGTGGTCCGGCGGGCTCGTCGTGTGCGTCCACTCGAGCGTCGCGCCGCCCCACGGGTTGCCCGGCGCCTTCGGCGTCTTCTTCCGCAGCGAGAGCATCCCGTTGATGAGGACCACGAGGAGGCCGAGGCCGAGCACGTAGGACCCGATCGTCGAGGCCTGGTGGAGCGGCTCGAGCCACGGCATGTCCGGGTAGTCGTAGTACCGGCGCGGCATGCCCTGGCTGCCCATGACGAACTGGATAAAGAACGTCATGTTGAAGCCGAGGAAGACGAGCAGCGCCGAGACCTTGCCCAGCGTCTCGTTGTAGAGCTTGCCCGTCATCTTCGGCCACCAGTAGTGGATGCCGCCGAGGAAGGCCATCACGGTCCCGCCCATCATCACGTAGTGGAAGTGGGCGACCACGAAGTACGTGTCGTGGAGGTGGATGTCGACGGCGAGCGCGCCTACCATGATGCCCGTCACGCCACCGATCGTGAACAGGAACAGGAACGTCAGCGCGTAGAGCATCGGCGTCTTGAGCCAGACCGAGCCCTTGTACATCGTCCAGATCCAGTTGAAGATCTTGATCCCGGACGGGATGCCGATCAGGAACGTGATCAGCGAGAACACAACCGAGCTCACCGGGCTCTGGCCGGAGGTGAACATGTGGTGGCCCCAGACGAGGAAGCCGAGCAACGCGATCGCCACGGACGAGAGGGCCACGGCGCGGTAGCCGTAGACCCGCTGGCGGCTGAACGTCCCCATCAGCTCCGAGATCACGCCGAACGCCGGCAGGATCATGATGTAGACGGCCGGGTGGCTGTAGAACCAGAAAAAGTGCTGGAACAGGACCGGGTCGCCGCCGAGGGCCGGGTCGAAGATGCCGACGCCCAGGAGCCGCTCCATGACCAGGAGCACCATCGTGATGCCGATGACGGGCGTGGCCAGAATTTGGACGATCGAGGTCGCGTAGATCGACCACAGGAAGAGCGGCATCCGGTTCCAGGTCATCCCCGGCGCCCGCATCTTGTGGATCGT
>JAAXJP010000468.1:0-12649 GCA_012269805.1 Rubrivirga sp. | reverse complement strand
GGAAGAGCGGCATCCGGTTCCAGGTCATCCCCGGCGCCCGCATCTTGTGGATCGTCACGATAAAGTTGAGGCCCGTCAGGATCGACGAGAAGCCCATCACGAAGGCCCCGAGCGCCATCGCGATCACGGCCGTCCCCGTCTCCTTCGAGTACGGCGTGTAGAACGTCCAGCCCGTGTCGACGCCGCCCGTCGTGATCGACCACAGCGCGATGCACGCGCCGGCCGCGTACACGTAGAGGCTCAGGAGGTTGAGCCGCGGGAACGCCACGTCCTTCGCGCCCACCATGATGGGGAGCAGGAAGTTGCCCATCGTCGCCGGGATCGACGGGATGATGAACAGGAACACCATGATCAGGCCGTGCATGGTGAACACCCGGTTGTAGGTGTCCGGCCCCATGATGTTGCCGCCGATGACGGCCCCGGTATCGCTGTACTGGTTGACGAAGAACAGCTCCGTCCGGATGCCGAGCGCGAGCAGGCCGGCGACGGTGAAGAACACCGAGACGGCCACGAGATACATGATCCCGATCCGCTTGTGGTCTACGGACAGGGCCCACGACTTGACCCAGGCCCACGCGCGGGCGAGGCCCGTCACGTCGTCGGCCGGGCGCGGTTCGCGGAGGTAGTTGTGGACCGGCTCGTGGCCGACCGGGTAGGCCCGGCTCTCACGGGGCGCCGGGGCGGTCGGGGCCGATGGGGTCAGCGTTGCCATAAGGGAGGCGGCTGGGGGTTGGAAGGTCTAGCGCTCTTCGGTCGGGCCGAGCGGCTCGTCCTCACGAACGGCCTCGCGCTCGCCGGGCGCGACGGGATCGGCGACGGGCACGCCGGGGTCGCCCATGCCGCCCTCGGGCGGCTGCGCGGTCGTCGTGGCCTCCTCGTCGCCGGTCGGCACGACCCGGTCGGCCTCGGTGGCCGCGCCGCTGACCTCGCGGATGTAGGCGGCGAGGCCGGCGACCTGCTCCTCGTTGAGCTGGCCGTCGTACGACGGCATGTTGGCGTTCTCGTACCCGGGCACGATGTAGGCCTGCGGGTACAGGATCGCCTCGGCGACGTAGGCGTCGTCGACGACGCCCGAGGCCGAGCCGGGCCGCGGCTGGCCCCAGATGTTCTGCCACGACGGGCCCACGCCGGCCGAGCCGTCGACCGAGTGGCACGTGTTGCAGTTGCGCTGGGTGTAGAGCTGCGCACCGAGGTCCACCGGCGCCATCGGGCCGCCGCTGGGCGGCCCGTCGCGGAGGATCGCGTAGTACGCCTCGCGGCCGACGACGTGGATCCGCGCGCCCATGTTCGAGTGGGCCGTGCCGCAGTACTCGGTGCAGAGGACCTGGTAGGTCCCCTCACGCGGGGCCTCGAACCAGACGTACGCGTACCGGTTGGGAAGCACGTCGTGCTTGATCCGAAACTCCGGGACGTAGAAGCTGTGGAGCACGTCCTGGCTCGTCATCTCGAGCCGGATCGGCGTGCCGACCGGCACCCAGATCTCGTTGGGCACGTTCGTCCCGTTCTGGTACTCGAACGTCCAGGACCACTTCTGCGCCTTCACGTTGATCGTGACCGCGTCCGAGGGCGGGATGGACGTGCTCACGTAGGCGCGGAACCCGACGAAGAAGACGAACAGGACGAGGAGCGTCGGGACCACGATCCAGCTCACCTCGAGCCACTTGCTCTCGTGGACGTCGACGGGCCGGTCGGCGTGGCTCCGCCGCCGGTACTTCCAGACGAAGTACACCATCGCCGCCGTGACGAGGAGCGTCAGGACGATGGAGGCGTAGAGGATGAAGTTGAACAGCCAGTCGATCTCGTGCGCGGTGGTCGACTCCTGCGGCGGGAGCCACAGCGAGCCGCCCTCCGTCCAGAAGGACTGGCGCGTCGGCGCGCCGGCCGTCGAGTCGGGAGTCGTCTGCATCATCGGGGAAAGGTCGCCGCGGGGTGCGACGACGGAGAGTCAGGGGGAGGGCGCGGGGCGAGCGTCGGGGCCGAGGGCGTCGCGCCAGCCGTCGGGGCTCTTTCGGGCCTCGCGACGCCAGAAGTACACGAGGAGCCCGCCGAACACGAGCAGCAGCAGCCCGCCGCCGATCTTCGTGATCTGGAGGATGGCCAGAGAGTACGACTGGGCGTCCTCGTCGTACTCGTAACACGTGATGAGGAACCGGTCGAACGCCGTGCCGACCGTCCCGTCGCTGGCCTCGACGAGGCCGAGCTTGACCGTCTGCGGGTCGTGGTCGATGCCGTAGAGGTAGCGCGTGACCTTGCCGTCGGGGCTGAGGAGGACGTTGGCGGCGTTGTGGGCGTACTCGCTCGTCCGCGGGTCCCAGGCGTAGCGGAAGCCGACGGCGTCGGCGAGGGCCTGGACGCTGGCCTCGTGCTCTTCGCCGACCGTCCAGAAGTGGAACGCGTCGAGGTCCCCGTACTCGCCGAGGCGGGCGTAGCGGGCCTTCGCGCTGTCGGCACGGGCCGGGGTGTCGCGCGGGTCGATGGAGACGGCCAGCACCTCGTAGTCCTCGCCCAGCGTGAGGTCGGTCTCGGCGATGGCGTCGGCCGTCCCATCGAGCACGAGGCTGCACAGCATCGGGCACGAGTGGTAGACGAACGCGACCATGAGCGGCCGCTCGCCGTCGAGGAGCGTCCCGAGCGAGACCTCGTCGCCCTCCTCGTCGACAAACGTGAGGTCGGTCGGGACCGTCTCGCCCAGGAACTCCGTGACGCCGACGGCGCCGGCCAGCCGGTTCGGAAGCGGCCCCTGGCCAGATTCGCCGTCGAGCGCCGGCATCGAGCCCGCGCGCGTGACCTGTGCCTGTGCCCCGACCGCCAGGGCGGCCCCAACGAGCAGCGTCAGGAGGGCACGGGCACGCATCACTCGATGTTGTCGGGGACGGCCTCGGCACCGTCGGCGTCGAGGTCGCCGTCGTTCTCGATCAACTCGACCGTGTCGACGTCCTCGTCGACGCCGACCTGTTCCTCGCCGTCGCCGGGGGGCAGGTCGAGGGGCGCGAGGTCGCCGCGCTGGGGCGTGGCCTGGATGGCCCGGCCCGGGTCGAAATCCAGCGAGAGCGTGTTCCACTCCTGCCGCGTCGTCGGGAGGCCGGCGGCGTCGCCCCCGCCGTACTCGGCGACGACGAGCCCCATGGCCCGCGAGATCGGGAGGCCGTACGTGGAGTCGGAGCGGGTGTACTGGTCGAGCTTGGCGAGGGCCTCGGCCCGGAGGTCCTGGTACTCGTAGTTGACCGCCTGGCTCTCGGCCCGCTCGCCGACCTGCGTCCGGAACGGGATGTAGAACAGGTAGATCAGGACGACCGCGAGCGCGGCGACGGCCGTCAGGGTAGCGGCGACGAGGCCGAGCAGCTGCCCACCCTCGATGCCCTCCTCCTCGACGCCCATCCGGGCGAGGAGCGCCTCGGCCTCGGGGTCGCGGTCGCCGGAGACCTCCGCGGCCTCCTCGGAGACCTCTGCGCCGGCGGCCGTCACGAGGCCCGCGACGGGCCCGTTCGGCTCGTCCTGCTCGGGGCGGACGGTCGCGTCGGCCCCGGGGCGCGTGCCCTCCTGCGCCGGGGGCACCGGCTCCGTCTCGTGCGGGTTCGGCACGGGGTCCTCGGCGCGCTGGGGGCGGTCGCCGGCCGGCGGAGTCGTGGGGGCCTGATCGCTCATCGGTCAAACAACGGGGCGAGCCCGGGCGTGTTTTCAGTTTTGATTGAAAGCTCCGTGGAGTGAGCCGCGCGGCGCGTCGGGCCCCGCCTGATGGCCGGCCCGAGGCGCCCCGCCTACACGTTCTCGAAGCGGAGCGAGTCGGCGAAGTAGGGGTCGCCGTAGGGCGTGATCGCGTGGCGCCCGAGGCGGAGAAGGGCGGTGCCGACGTAGAGCCCGAAAAGGCCGAGCCAGACGGCCATCTCCACGAGCGGGAGGTGTGGCTCGACGACGTGGAGCGCCATCCCGGACGTCGACTCGTGGACGGCCTCGGGGGCCGTGACGGCCTGGAGGCTCGCCAGCAGCTCGCCGCCGCCGCTCATGACGGCTGCGTGGCCCGCGTCGTACGAGACGTGCATGGCCGGCATCGCGATCCACCACAGGTCCACCCAGTGCATCACCAGGAGCCAGACGGCCATGGTCGCCAGGGCCGGCGCGATCCGCTTGGTCGCCCGCGGGAGCAGGATGAGGAACGGCAGGACGAAGTGGAACAGCAGGAGCGCCCACGAGACCGTCTCCCAGCCGCCCTCGAACCGCTTGTGGAACCAGACGGTCTCCTCGGGGAGGTTCGCGTACCAGTACAGCATGTACTGACTAAAGGCCACGTACGTCCAGAACACGACGAAGGCGAACATGAACTTGCCCATGTCCTGCGTGTGCTCGGTCGTGATCTCGTCGGCCATGCCGGCCTTCTTGAGCAGGAGCGCGAGGAACGTGATCAGGCACAGCGCGCCCAGCCAGCCACCGGCGAAGAAGTAGACGCCGAACATGGTCGAGAACCAGTGCGGGTCGGTCGACATGAGGAAGTCGTAGGAGGCGAACGCCGTGAACACGGCCGCGACCGGGATGCCGACCGCGCTCCACCACCGGAGCTTCAGCGTGTTCTCGGGATCCGGCGCCGTGTCGTTGCGGACCGACAGCGTGTAGAGCTTCGCGCCGATGACCGAGAAGACGACGAAGTAGAGGACGTACCGGACGAGGAAGAACGGGACGTTGAGGTAGGCCTTCTTGCCCGCCACGATGGAGTCGTAGTCGGGCGAGGCCGGGTCGTAGAGCTCCGCGTGCGTCCAGTGGAACAGGTCGTGCATCCCCAGGAGCACCGGGATGCCGGCGATCGCGAGGAGCGGGAACGAGGCCGCGAGCGTCTCGGCGATCCGCCGGATCGTGACCGACCACTTGGCCTTCGTGATGTGCTGGATCATCACGAAGAACAACGCCCCGATGCTGATCGAGACGCAGAAGACCCACCCGATGAGGTAGGAGAACAGGACGCGCGGCGTGTCGCCGGCCGCGAGGCCGAACACGACGCCGAGCGCGAGGAGCGCGAGTCCGGCGCCGGCCGGCACGAGCCACCAGCGCTGGTCGCCGGTGAACCGGTAGCGCGCCGGCACCCGGTCGCCCTCGGCGGCGACGGGGTCGAAGAGGAACTGCGTGAGGGGGTTCGCCATGAGTTCGAGTCGGGCGGGACGCGGGGCGTCGCGCGGCGGACGAGGGCTAGTTCTGCCGGACGTTGGGGTTGGCGGTGTCGAGCCGCTGGCGCTCCGCCTCGGGGAGGTCGGCGGCGGCGCCGGCCTGCGACCGCTGGAGCGCGCGGACGTAGGCCACGACGGCCCACCGGTCGGCCGGCGGCATCTCGTGGCCGTAGCTCGGCATCGTGTTGATGCCGTTCTGGATCACGTCGTAGATGTAGCCATCGGAGCGCTCGCGCAGCGCGTCGGTGTGGTAGCTCGGCACGGCGAAGCCGTAGCCCAGCCCGCCGTTGCCCACGGCCACGATCCCGCGGCCATCGCCGGCGTAGCCGTGGCACACGGTGCAGTAGATGTTGTAGCGCTCCTGGCCGCGCTCGAGCAGGGCCGGCGTGACCTCGATCGGGATCTCCTCGACGTAGGCGCCGTCGGCGGTCCGGCCAAACTCGAACGGCGCGTTCTCGGCCGTCTTGAGCTGGCCGCGCGCGACGGTCCCGGCCACGGGCGTCCGCATCGCGGCGCCGTCGGCGAAGAACGGGTTCGGCTCCTGCGCCTCGAACCGCTGGACGTAGTCCATGTTGAGGTTCGGGTGGATCGGCGGGGCCTCGCTGGTCATGCCGCGGCAGCCGCCGAGGCCGACCACGAGAGCGAGGGCGAGGAGAGAGCGGGTCGTCATGGGGTCGGGGCGCGGCACGCGGGGCGTGGGCCTCGCCCACGCGCCACGCACGGCGGCTACGCTAGATGTCGCCGGTGGTGTGGTGCGGCGCGACCGGGGCGTCGGCGCGGGTCGAGACGGCCGTGCCCGCCTCGGCGTCGTCGTCGACGAGCGCGGCGCCGTCGTGGTCGACGTACTCGACGCCGGTGGCGCCGAGGTCGCGGAGGTCGGCCGCGGTCGTGGCCCGGTCGAAGGCCGTGTCGCGGCTCGAGACGTGGACGAAGAACGCGTCGTCGGTGGCCCGCCCGAACCGGTCGGAGTTGAACAGCGGGTTGTACGGCCTCGGCAGCCCGTTGAGCGCGAGCATCCCGCCCACGGCCGTGAGCGCCGAGAACAGAATCGTCAGCTCGAAGATGATCGGGACCGAGCTCTCCCAGGCGAAGAGCGGCTTGTTCGAGATGTTGATCGGGTAGCCGAGGAACTGGTTGAGCTCCGTCGGCCACCAGTTCGGCTGCGGGCCGGCGCTCGTCCACCACTGGAGGAACACGCCGAGCAGGCCGCCGATCACGGCGCCGCCGAACACCATGAACCCGAGCTTCGAGACGCCGAGCCCCATCGCCCGGTCCATCCCGTGGATGGGGAACGGCGTGAACGTGTCGAGCCGGGTGTAGCCCTTCTCGCGGAGGCCCTCGACGGCCTCGACGAGGGCGCCCGGGTCGGAGAACTCGGCGAGGAGGCCGACGTGCTGGTTGCCGCGGTCCTCGACCGTCTGGCGGATCTTGCTCAGCATCGGATTAGGCGTTGGAGTCGTCGGCGTTGGGGTCGTCCGGGACCCCGTCGTCGTCCGCGTCGGTCGCGGCGGGGGCGGCCGTCTGGACGTTGGCGTCCTGCTGGTACCGGGCCAGCTCGTGCGGGAGCGCGTGGCCGTCGCCGTGGCCGTGGTAGAAGTGGGGGTCGGCCTGCGGCATCACGCCCTTGACCTCCGCGATGGCCACCATCGGCACGAACCGGAGGAACAGGAGGAACAGCGTGAAGAACAGCCCGAACGAGCCGATGTACATCCCGAGGTCCCAGACCGTCGCCGAGTAGTAGTCCCACGACGACGGGAGGAAGTCGCGGTGGAGCGACGTCACCGTGATCACGAACCGCTCGAACCACATCCCGATGTTGGTCGTGATCGAGATCGCGAACGAGAGCCCGATCCACCGGCGGAAGCTCTTTTTCCAGAAGAGCTGCGGGAAGATGAGGTTGCAGCTCATCATGATCCAGTAGGCCCACCAGTACGGGCCCGTGGCCCGGTTCATGAAGGCGTACTGCTCGTACTCGACGCCCGAGTACCACGCGATAAAGAACTCCGTGATGTAGGCGAACCCGACCACCGTCCCCGTCACGAGGATGATGATGTTCATCTTCTCGATGTGGTCGAGCGTGATGAGGTTCTCCAACCCGTACACCTTCCGCGCCACGATGAGCAGCGTCTGCACCATCGCGAAGCCTGAGAAGATGGCGCCCGCGACGAAGTAGGGCGGGAAGATGGTCGTGTGCCACCCCGGGATGAGCGAGACGGCGAAGTCGAAGGAGACGACCGAGTGGACCGAGAGGACGAGCGGCGTGGCGAGGCCGGCCAGGATGAGGTAGGCCCGCTCGTAGTGGCGCCAGTGGCGGTTCGAGCCCGTCCAGCCGAGGGCGAAGAAGCCCAGGATCCGGGCCCGGAGCATCCGGCCGGCGCGGACGGCCCGGTCGCGGATCGTGGCGAGGTCGGGGATCAGCCCGACGTACCAGAAGAGCAGCGAGACCGTCCCGTAGATCGACACCGCGAACACGTCCCAGAGCAGCGGGCTCTTGAACTGTGGCCACATCGCCATCTGGTTCGGGATCGGGAGCGTGTAGTAGATGACCCACACCCGGCCCACGTGGAACGTCGGGAACAGGAGCGCACACGCGACGGCGAACAGGGTCATCGCCTCGGCCGCCCGGTTGATCGAGGTCCGCCATCGCTGGCGGAACAGGAAGAGGACGGCCGAGATCAGCGTCCCGGCGTGGCCGATACCGACCCACCACACGAAGTTGACGATGGCCCACCCCCAGAAGACGGGGTTGTTGAGCCCCCAGACGCCCGGTCCGTTCCACACGAGGTAGGCGACGGAGAGCCCGAGGACGCCGAGCAGGGTGAGCGCCCCGCCGAAGGCGAGCAGCCACCCGAACGGCGTCTTTTTCTCGGTGTGGTACGCCACCATCTCGGTGACGTCGTGGAACGAGAGGTTGCCGCGGACGAGCGGGGCGTCCTCGAGCGTCATCGGCGTGCCGTCCGGGTAGGCCGGCGCGCCGTCGCCGCCGAGGCGGTCGTAAGCGGACTTGGAGGTGACGGTGGCCACAGTCGTTGGGTCTTAGGCTTCGGCTTCCGCGTCGGTCGCGTGCGCCTCGGGGGCGCCGTGGCCGTGCTCGACCGCGTCGTACGGCGTCGCAAGGCCCGGGTGCGGGTTCCGCAGGCGGGCGAGGTAGGTCAGGCGTGGCTTGACGGCCAGCTCGGCGAGGACCGCGTAGTTCCGCGGGCTCGTCTTGCTCCGGCTCACGGCGCTGTCGGCGTTGCGGAGGTCGCCGAACACGATGGCGTCGGCGGCGCAGGCCTGCTGGCACGCCGTCTGGACCTCGCCGTCTTGGAGAGGCCGGTCCTCGATGTGCGCGTACTGCTGCGCGTGGCGGATCCGCTGGACGCAGAACGTGCACTTCTCCATCACGCCGCGGTAGCGGACCGTGACGTACGGGTTCGACTGCATCTGGACCTCCGTCGGGAGCGTCTTGGTCCAGTTGTAGAAGTTGTACCGGCGGACCTTGTACGGGCAGTTGTTGGCGCAGTACCGGGTCCCGATGCACCGGTTGTACGTCATCTCGTTGAGCCCGTCCGGCGAGTGCGACGTCGCGTTGACCGGGCAGACCTGCTCACACGGCGCGTTCTCGCAGTGGACGCACATCATCGGCATGGACACCATGCCGGGGTCGCTCTCGTCGGTCCCGACGTAGTACCGGTCCATCCGGAGCCAGTGCATCTCGCGGCCCCGCGCGACTTGGTCCTTGCCCACGACCGGCACGTTGTTCTCGGCCTGGCACGCGACGACGCACGCGTTGCACCCGGTGCACGCGTTGAGGTCGATCGTCATGCCCCACTGGTTCTCGGAGTAGATCCAGTCGCCGATGAGCGGGTCCTCCGACGCCGAGTTCGAGTCGCCCCAGAGCGGGTCGAAGTTTTCCCACGGCGTGTCCTCGACGTAGTGGTCCTCGATCTTGGCGAAGGACGGGTCGGCGAGGTAGTCCTCGACGGTCGACGAGCGGACGATGGCCCGGCCGTTCATCGTGCCGTGGTCCTGCGTGCTCGCCAGGAGGTAGTCGTCGGCGACCTCTTCGACGTCGACGCCCGGCAGCACGACCGTGTTGGCCAGCGAGCGGCAGCGCTCGACGCGGGCCGAGGGCGCGCCCGAGGACAAGTCGGCGCCGACGAGCGACGACACCGGCCCCGCGCGGAACACGTCCGTGTCGATGCCGCCCGGCCGGAGCCAGCGGTTGATCCGACCGAACACGTTCAGGTCCTCGATCTCCCGGTCGGTCGCGAGGCCACGGCCGTAGCCGAGGAACGCCGTGATCGAGTCGTCGGGGTGGCCCGGCTGGACCCACACGGGCAGCTCGACGGGCGTCCCGGCTGCGGTCGTGATCTGGACAACGCGCGCGTAGTGCTTGCCGGCGTCGAGGGCCGTGCCCTCGTACCGGTCGTCGTGGGTCTCCACGAACCGGTCCTCCGCGTCGAGCCCGAGGCGGACCGCCGTGCGCGGCGACACGAGGGCGACGGGGTCCCAGGTCACCTTCGTGACCGGGTGCGGCGTCTCCTGCATCCACGTCACGTTGGAGAACGCGCCGTCGTAGAGCGTCGGGCTGACGCGCGTGACGAGCTCGACGGCCCCGTCCGTTGGCGGCTCGAGGCCGGAGAGGTCGGCGGAGCCGCCGCCCGCCCCCAGCGAGGGGAACATCGTGTCGGCGACGAACCCGTCGTGGAGGGCCGTCCGCCACGCCGTCTCGAAGTCGCCGCCGAGCCGCTGGCGCCACGCCTGCCGGAGCAGGTCGTAGCCGGCGTTGTTGCGGCCGGTCGTGAGCGTGTTGAGGACCTCGAGGTCCGAGTGGGCGTCGTCGTAGAGCGGCGCGATGAGCGGCTGCACGACGGACAGCGTGCCGTCGTAGGCGCGGGCGTCGCCCCAGCTCTCGAGGTAGTGGGCGCGGGGGAGGTGCCACGTCGCGCGCTGGCCCGTCTCGTCGCGGTAGAGCCCGTGGTGGATCGAGACCGGGACGTTCGCGAGGGCCGCCTCAAACTGGAGCTCGGCCGGGAGGGAGTAGACCGGGTTCGTGCCCAGCATCACGAGCACGTCGACGTCGCCGGCCGCCATGTCGCGGACGAGCGCCTGGAGCTGCGGCCCGACGGGCTGGGCCGCCTCGGCGCCCGTGGCGAGGTACTCGACCACGCCGCCGCCGAACTGGCCGTTGAGGGCCGCCACGAGCGCGTGGACCTGCGGCGGCTGCGTGGGGCCGGCCACGAACGCCGCGTTGCCGTCCGCGTCCCGGACGTCTTGCACGATCGCGTCGATGAACGGCTGCATGTCGGCCGCGATCTCAGCGCGCACGCCGGTCGCGACGCCGAGGCCCTCCGCGATGGCGGCGGCCACGAACGGGACCGCGCCGGCCTTGACGGCCTTGCGGTGGTCGGCCATGCCGCCCGTCCCCGTCATCGTCGACTCGATCGCGTAGAGGCGCGACATCGAGCCCCGCTCGTCGACGCGGCGGGAGGCGGCGTACTGCCGGTTGTTCCAGACCGCGTTCGGGTCCTCCTCGCCCAGGAAGTCGGCGTCGAAGGTGACGATGACGTCGGCGTCGGCGAAGCGGTAGAGCGGGCGGGCCGGCTGGCCGAGCGCCTGCTGCGTGCCGAGGGCCTGGTAGTCGTCGAGGTGGGCGCCGATCGTGATCCAGCGGGCGCCGGGGTAGGCCGCCTCGAACCGGGCGCGGAGCGCGTCGATCGCCGGCGAGGCCGAGGGCTCGGCGAGGACGGCGACGTTCAGCTCGCCGGCGCGGAGGCGGAGGCGGCTGGCCTCGGCCACGAACGCGCCCCAGTCGGCGCGGGCGGGCGCGGCCTCGCCGCGCGTCCAGACGTGGCGGCTCCGGTCGGGGTCGTAGAGCTGGAGGACGGAGGCCTGCGCGAACGCGCTCGACGAGCCGCCCGAGACCGGGTGCTCCGGGTTGCCCTCGACTTTCGTCGGCCGGCCCTCGTGGCTCTGCACGAGGAGCGCGTGGCCGACGCCGCCGAGCGTCATCGACGTGGCGTAGTAGTTCGGCACGCCCGGGACGACGTCCTCGGGCTTTCGCGCGTAGGGCAGGATCGTCTCGACGGGCCGGCGGCAGCCGGTCACGCCGGCGAGCGCGGCGCTGGCGCCCATCACCTTGAGGAACGTCCGCCGGCTGGTGCCCGCGTCGGCCTCGGTCACGGGGTCGGCAAACTCGCGGGAGGCGTCGGCGGCCGTCTGGCCGGGGCGGGTGCGCCAGGTGGG
Organism: Rubrivirga sp.; assembly: GCA_012269805.1. Classification (GTDB taxonomy): domain Bacteria; phylum Bacteroidota; class Rhodothermia; order Rhodothermales; family Rubricoccaceae; genus Rubrivirga. The sequence continues at coordinate 1,265 of JAAXJP010000468.1, read as the reverse complement.
CGCGTGGCCCGCAGCGGCCTGGGCGTCTTCGTCGGCCGCGCGGTCGGCGGCGCTCAGGACGTCGAGCTCGATCATAGGGGGTGATGTGTGATGGGTAGAGAGCAGGGGGCTCGTCGCCCCTCGCACCTCACGCCTCACTCTAGTAATGGCAGGCCGAGCAGTTCTGGGGGGGCTGGATCCCCTCCCGTTCGATCCGCTCGAGGTTGGCGGCGACGTAGGCCTCGTAGCGCTCGTCGTCGGCGCGGACGGCCTCGGCGTAGCCCATCTCGGTCACGAGCGACGGGTCGCGGAGGAACTGCTCCGGCTGGCGGTGGCACTCGAGGCACCAGCCCATCGAGAGCGGCTCGGCCTGGTAGACGACCTCCATCTGGTCGATCCGCCCGTGGCAGCTCTCGCACCCGACGCCGACGTTGACGTGGGCCGCGTGGCTGAACTGGGCGTAGTCCGGGATGTGGTGGATCTTGACCCACTCGATGGGCACGCCCGTCGCCCAGCTCTCGCGGACCGGCAGCAGCGCGGCCGACTCGGTCGCGACGACGCCGTGGCAGTTCATGCACGTCTGCGTGGAGGGCACGTTGGCGTGCGGGCTCTGCTCGACGTGGTTGTGGCAGTACCGGCAGTCCATCCCGAGCTGGCCGGCGTGGAAGGCGTGGCTGTACGGGACCGGCTGCTCTGGCGCGTACCCGACTTCGTAGAACTCGGGCGAGAGGTAGTACCAGACGAACGCGACGAGGAGGAGGCCACCGCCGAGCGCTCCGAACAGAGTCACCGTCGGGAGCGCGTTGGCGCGACGCGGGAAAAGCTGAGGCATGACCGCTGGGTGAGGAGGCCCCATCGAGAACGAGCAGAGGGGGCGCTCGCGAAGGTAGATCGGCCGGCGTGACGGGCCTGGCGAAGATAGGTCGAATGGCCGGCCTGGAGGGCAGGAGCGGCCTTTCCGGGACCCAGGATCGCCCCCACGCTCTAGGTCGCCGGACGGCCCGTCTCCGTCCGCGCCCTAAGGATAGCCACACTCGCCGGCCGTTTCAGCCCGAAGTGAAAACGGCGGGGCGCGTCCGCCGCGCGAACCGGGCCGAGAGCCCGACGGCCGCCGTCGCCAGCCCGAGCGTGAGCCCCCACCACAGCCCGGGCGCCCCCAGCCCCATCCCGAGGCCGATCGTCCCACCGACGGTCAACCCCACGCCCCACTACGAGAACGCCGCGACGAGCCTGGGCACGCGCGTGTCCGTGAGGCCACGGAGCGCGCCGGCCACCGACGCCTGGAC
>JAAXJP010000293.1 GCA_012269805.1 Rubrivirga sp. | reverse complement strand
TACGTCGACTGGGTGTGCGCCAACTGGGACCGCCCGGACGAGGGGATCTGGGAGGTCCGCGGCGAGCGCGAGCACTTCGTGTACTCGAAGCTGATGTGCTGGGTGGCCCTCGACCGGGCGCTCCGGCTCGCCGACAAGCGGTCGCTCCCGGCGCCCCGCAACCGGTGGGTCGAGTCGCGCGACACGATCTACAAGGCCATCATGGAGCGGGGCTGGAGTGAGGAGCGCGGCGCGTTCGTGCAGGCCTTCGGCGGGACGACGCTCGACGCCTCGAACCTCCTCATGCCGCTCGTCTTCTTTACCGGCCCCAACGACCCGCGCATGATCGCGACGCTGGAGGAGACGCTGAGGGCGCCCGAGGAAGGCGGCCTCACGAGCGACTGCCTCGTGTGGCGCTACAACACGGGCGAGGTCGACGACGGCGTGGGCGGCGAGGAGGGCGCGTTCAACCTGTGCTCGTTCTGGCTCGTGGAGGCCCTCGCGCGGGCCGGGCGGATCGAGCCGGCCTACCTCGAGAAGGCCCGCGTCATGTTCGAGAAGATGCTGGGCTACTCGAACCACCTCGGGCTGTTCGCCGAGATGACGGGGCTGAGCGGGCAGGCGCTGGGCAACTTCCCGCAGGCGTTCAGCCACCTCGGTCTGATCTCGGCGGCCTACAACATCGACCGGGCGCTCGACGAGCGGGGGCCCGGCCAGCGCTCGGGCCAGACGCCGTCGGAGCCGGAGCAGGCCCGCTCCGAGACCGTCTCGCTCCACCCCGGCGCCGAGCCGAACGCCCACGCCGGCCCCACGGGCGCCCGCTGACGGGGCCCGCCTCGGGGGCTCTACGGACTGACCGAGGCGGAGCGAGCCCGAGGTGGGGCCGCCCCGAAACGAGCGCGCCCCGGCCACCAAACGGCGGCCGGGGCGCGGGCATCGATCGGGCCGGAGCCCGGGGCGATTACATGGTGGACGTCGTGTCCTCCATCATCTCGCCCTCCTCCATCATCATGTCGTCCGTCATGGTGGTGTCGTCCATCATCATGTCGTCCGTCATGGTCGTGTCGTCCATGACCGGGTCGGTGACGACCTCGGCGGGCTCGTCGACGACGGTCGTGTCGACGTCGGCCGGCTCCTCGGCGCAACCGACGACGGCGAGGGCGGCGATCAGGGGCAGGAACTTCTTCATAGCAAGGGGCGCACGGGGCGCCGGTGGGTGAGGGGTGAACGGGCCGGAGCGACTCGGCCCGGCGCGTCTGGGGTGCCCCGACGCGCAGCCCGAAATAACCCGACGCCGGGGGATCCTGGCAAGTCCCCGCGCTGAAAACGCATGAACGGGCCCGGAGGGCCACGGACATCGGTTTCTTGGCGGTCCCCCTCCCGCCTCCCGATGAGCGCGCTCGACGACCTCCTCGACCTCCTCGACCTCGAGCCCATCGAGGTCCACATCTTCCGCGGCCGGAACCGGCCGCTCGCCAGCCCACGCGTGTTCGGCGGGCAGGTGCTGGCGCAGGCGCTCGTGGCCGCCGGCCGGTCGGTCGAGGCCGGTCGCCCGTGCCACTCGCTCCACGCCTACTTCATCCTCCCGGGCGACGTCGAGGCCCCCATCGTGTACGAGGTCGAGAAGCTCCGCGACGGCGGCTCGTTCACGACGCGTCGCGTGACGGCCATCCAGCACGGGCGGCCCATCTTCAACGCGTCGCTCTCGTTCCACCGCGACGAGCCCGGCCTCGATCACCAGCCCGACCGGCCCGCGGTGGACGGCCCCGAGGGCGTGGCGTCCGAGCGCGACCTCGCCCTGTCCGTCGCCGACCAGATCCCGGAGCCGCTGCGGACGGTCCTCACACGCGAGCGGCCCATCCACTTCCGCCCGGTCGACCCCGTGAACCCGCTCGCCCCGGAGCCCCGCGAGGCGCGCGCCGCGACGTGGCTCAAGGCGACCGGCCCGCTCCCCGACGACCTGCTCATCCACCAGGCCATCCTGGCCTACGCGAGCGACTGGGGCCTGCTCCAGACGGCGCTCCTCCCCCACGCGCGGTCGGTGTTCGACGGGACGATCCAGGCGGCCTCGCTCGACCACGCGCTCTGGTTCCACCGCTCGTTCCGCGTCGACGACTGGCTCCTCTACGCGATGGAGGCCCCGACGGCGGCCGGCGCGCGCGGCTTCACGCGCGGCCAGGTGACGGACGCCGACGGTCGGCTCGTGGCGAGCGCGGTGCAGGAGGGGCTGATCCGGCCCGTCGATCGGAGCCGCCCGCGCGGCTGACCCCGCCTCGGGGCGCCGACGGAGGCACCGAGGCGGGCGGGCTCAGTCCGCGGGCACGTCCTGGAGGAGCGCGTCGGCGGCCGCCTCGACGTCGCCGTAGTCCCACTCGCCGGCCCGCTGCTTGGCCGCGACGAGGCCGCTCCGGTGGACCCGCCGGAAGTCGCCGAACGGGAACTTGTAGCGGCCCTTCGTCTCCTCGCTCTCGTCGGTGTCCTCGGCGAGGTGCCACCGGGCGTAGGCCTCCCAGCCGTTCCGCTCGAGAAAGTCGTTCTCGTCGCCGGGGGAGGGCTGGGCCTCGGACCAGTCGGAGCCCTTGACGTACTGGTCCTTGTCGATGAGGTCGCGGGCGTGGTCGCGACCGGAGGGGTTGAGCTGGACGGGCATGGGTCGAGCGTGGGGGTCGGAAGACGAACGGGCCGGCGGATCGCGCGATCCAAGCCGGGCGTAGGGGACCGGCGTTTCCCCAGGCCCATGCGCGCCCTCGCCCTCTTCCTATTCTGCGCGCTCGCCGCATGCCGTTTCGAGCCCGTCTCCGAGCGCCCCGCCGATGCCGAGTGCGACTGCGCCGACGGCCGCGACGTGGCCGACGCCCGGCCCGAGGCGGACACCTCGACGGTCACGCCGCCGCCGACCGAGGAGACCCCGCCCGCCGCCGAGGCCGACACGGTCCGCGTGACGCCGGACGAGGCGGGCGCTCCCGACGCGCCGGCCCGGGACGTACCGGCCGTGAGCGACGCCGGCTTGGCGATGCCCGTGGCCGGCATCGAGCCCGACGACCTCGTCGACACGTTCGAGGCGGCGCGGAGCGAGGGGCGGACGCACAACGCCATCGACATTCTCGCGCCGCGGGGGACGCCCGTGCGGGCGGCCGTGGCCGGTGAGGTCGTCCGCCTGTTTACCAGCGACAAGGGCGGCCTCACGATCTACCAACTCGGCGCCGACGGCCGGACGGTCTACTACTACGCCCACCTCGACTCGTACGCGCCCGGGCTCGCGGCCGGCCAGCGCGTCCGGCGCGGGCAGGTTCTGGGCGGCGTCGGCGATTCGGGCAACGCGGCACCGGGCAACACGCACCTCCACTTCGCCATCTGGCGCACGGCCGACCCCGCCGACTTCTGGGACGGCACGCCGGTCAATCCATACCCGCTGCTCGCGCGCTAGGGCCGCCCGCCTCGGCGTGAGGGTCGGCCGGGCCGTCGAGGCGGGCGGGGGCGGCCGCTACCGGGCGGCCATCGTCGTCGTGTCGGCGGGCGCGCTCTGGCCGCCCCGGCCGGCGACGTCGCGGAAGCGGACCGGCACGCCGGGCTCGATCATGCCCGCCAGCCGCTCGGCGTCCCAGTTCGTCAGGCGCACGCACCCGGCCGACGACGCGTAGCCGATCGTCCCGGGCGCGCTCGTCCCGTGGATCCCGTAGTGCTCCTTCGAGAGCGCCATCCACACCACGCCGACGGCGTTGTTGGGGCCGGCCGGGAGCGTGGCCTCGGGCTCGTCGTCCGGCACGTTCTCCAGGATCGCCGGCTGGTAGTGCCACTCGGGGTCGTGGGCGATGGCCGTCACTTCGAAGGCGCCCTCTGGCGACGGGTCGTAGCTGGCGCCGACGGTCACGGGCGCGTGGAACAGGACGGTCCCGTCGTCGGCGAGGGCGTGGACGTAGCCGGCCTCGCCGGAGATCACGAGCCGCGAGACGGTCCCCGACGGGCGCGGTGCGTTCCGGACGTTCGGCACGCGGAGCGTGTCGCCGGCGGCGAGGGCGTCGAGGTCGCGCCCGCCGTTGAGCCGCGCCAGCAGCTCGGGCGCGGCGTGGAACCGCTCGCCCAGCTTCTCGGCGAGCGACTCGTAGCCGAGCCGGTCGAGCTCGGCCTTGGCGTAGACGTCGTCGGGGATCTCGACGAACGGCCCGGCGACGGCCTCCCCGGAGAGCGTGACGGTCGTGACGAGCTCGCCCGGCCGGCCGGCCCGCTGCGAGAGCGCGCGGACCGTCGCGCGGTCGGCGATGCCAGTCACCCGGAGCCCTTCGGCCTTCTGGAACCACGTGAGCGCGAGCTCGGTGTTGTCGCCCCAGCGGCCGTCGATCTGGCCTGGCGAGAAGCCCGCCCGGTCGAGGAGGGTCTGGAGCTTGACCACGCTCGGCCCGGCCACGTCGCCGCCGAGCGGGACGCGGATCGGGCTCGACCACGCCTCCGTCGTGTCGATCGCGGCGAGCGTCTCCGGGTTGTCGCGCGCGGCGGCGGCTTGGCCGGTCGTGTCCACCTCGGCGAGGTCGCGACCTCGGCCCATGTAGCGGCCCGCCTCGAGCTCTTCTGCGGAGGGGAGATCGAGGCCGCCGGTTGTGGCGATCCGGCCCGAAGCGGACGTGGTGTCGGGCGCGGGGGCCGGGTCGGCGTCGGCGGTGGGCTCGGTCTCGCCGCCGTCGAACTGGCAGGCGGCGAGGGTGCGGCCGCAGGCGAAGAGCAGCGGG
>JAAXJP010000078.1:396-4707 GCA_012269805.1 Rubrivirga sp. | reverse complement strand
GCAGGAAGTCCCGCCCGAGGAGCTGGTTGCGGAGGTCGTACTCGACGCCGTCGAGCGTGACCGTCGCCTTCTCGCGGACCGCAGACTGGCGGAGGGTGGCCAGCGGCCGGCCGTCGCGGGCGAGGTGGAAGTCCGACGAGAGGAGGCCGGTCGGCTTGGCGGTGAGCATCGGGACGTGGGGGATCCGCCCATCCCTGCGCAGGCCGCGCGCGCGTGGGGTCACGGGCCCGCCCGCCTCGGGGGCGTCCCGGGGGACCGGGAGCCGGCCGAGACGGGCTAGCCCCGAGCCGACGGGATCTCCATCGTCAGGCGCGCGCCCTCGCCCGGTGCCGACGCGACCGTCAGCGCCCCGCCGACGAGCTCGAGCCGTTCGCGGACGCTCGGCAGCCCGAGCCCGCCGGCCGCGCCGGCGTCCAGCACCGCGGTGTCGAACCCGACCCCCTCGTCCTCGACCACGATCCGGACGAGGTCGCCGTCCCGCTCCGCGACGATCCGGGCCGCATTCGTCCCGGCGTGCTTGACCACGTTGAACAACAGCTCCCGCAGGAGCTGGTAGAGGAGCGCGCGGAGGTCAGGCTGTCGGACGGCCACGTCGCCCCGGATGTCGAGCCCGACGACGAGCCCGTAGTCCGCCCGCTTTTTCTCGACGAGCCAGTCGAGCAGGCCGGCGAGGTCGTCGCCGCGGAGGAGCGGCGGGCTCAGCTCGTGCGACAGCGTCCGGGCCGTAACGATGGCGCGGTCGAGGATGGCCTCGGCGCGGTCGAGGTCCTGCTGGGCCACAGCGATCTGGGCGCCGGCGAGGGTCGGCTGGAGGTCGTCGTGGAGCACGAAGGCGATCCGGCGGCGCTCCGTCTGCTCGGCGAGGGTGAGCGCGCGGGCGAGCTCACGGACCTGGGCCGTCCGCTCCTCGACCCGTTCCTCGAGCGTCTCGTTGAGCTCGCGGACCTCGGCCTCGGCCCGCATCAGCGCGTCGACGTCGGTGAGCGTGCCGAACCACCGGACGAGCGCGCCGTCGTCGTCGACGATGGGGCGGGCCCGGACGATGACCCAGCAGAACCCGCCGTCGCGGCCGCGAACCCGGTAGCGGGTCTCGAACCGGCGCTCGGTGCCGTAGGCCTCAGCCCAGGCCGCCTCGGCGTCCTCGCGGTCGTCCGGGTGAACGAGGTCGGGCCACATGGCGGTCCCCACGACGTCGCACGGCGGCGCGCCCGTCAGCGCCTCGTGCTGCGGGTTGACGTAGTCGACGACCCCCTCGGCCGAGGCCGTGAACACCACGTCGGGGACGGTCTCGGCGAGCGTCCGGAACCGCTCCTCGCTCTCCCGGAGCGCGGCCTCCGTCCGCATCCGCTCCGTCACGTCGAGCATGGCGCCGACGGCCCCCGTGATCCGGCCCTCAGCGTCGCGGATGGGCGCGACGTTGTTGAGGTAGAACCCCGTTCGCGAGCCGTCGAACGTCTGGTACTGGATGAGCTCGCCCTGCGTCGTCGCCCCCTCGGCTACGGCCCGCGCCATGGCCCACTCGTCGGGCCGGATGGGCTCGCCGGTCTCGGGCCACCATGCCGTGAAGGCGCCGTAGCCCTCGACGGAGTCGGCCGCGAGCGGGCCGCCCCAGATGGCGCGGGCCGCCGCGTTGTCGCGCGTGAGCCGCCCGGACGAGTCGGCGAGGACGAGCCCGACGGGGAGCGTGTCGAGGATGGCCTCGAGGAGCGACGACTCGCGCTCCCGGGCCTCGGCCGCCTCGTGCCGCGCCGTCACGTCCGTCGCGATCCCGAACCACTCGGCGATCTCGCCGTCCTCGTCGAGGATCGGGACGGCCCGGGAGTGCGTCCAGCCCAGCGAGCCGTCGGGCCGCCGGACCCGGTGTTTGAGGTCGAACACGCTCTTCGTCCGGATGGCCTCGCGGACGGCCGCCTGGATCTGGGGCCGATCGGCCGGGACGACGGAGGTGTCCCACCACGAGACAGACGGCCGGGCGGTGCCGGCGACGAACCCGCCGCCGCCGAGCTCGCGCATCTCGGCCCAGTCCGGGCTCATCCGGTAGACGCTGTCGCTGGTGGCCGCGTAGAGCGCGCGGAAGCGGGCCTCGCTCTCGCGGAGGCTGTGCACGGCGAGCCGCCGCTCGGTGATGTCGACGAAGGTGAGGACGACGCCCTCGATCCGGTCGTCGGCGCTCCGGTAGGGGAGCACGCGCGTGAGGTACCACCGGCCGTCTGCGTCGGCCACCTCGCGCTCGACAGGCACGAGCCGGTCGAGGACGGCCTCGGCGTCGGCCTGGACCTCGTCGTAGCGGAGCCGGTGCGTGAGGTCGGTGAGCGGGCGGCCCCGGTCGGCGGGCCGGACGTTGAAGAGCTCGACCACGCGCGGCGTGAACCGCATGATGCGAAGGCTCCGGTCGAGAAACAGCGTCGCGATGTCGGTCGCGGCGAGGAGGTTCTGGAGGTCGCCGGAGAGCTGGGCCAGCTCGTCGACCTTGTGCCGGTTCTCCTGGTTGACCGTCTGGAGCTCCTCGTTCATCGACTGGAGCTCCTCCTTCGACGTCTCGAGCTCCTCCATCGTGCTCCGGAGCTCCTCGTTGGCGCTCTGGAGCTCCTCGTTGGCGCTCTGGAGCTCCTCGTTCGAGGCCTTGAGCTCCTCGCGGCTCGACTCGTCCTCCTCGATGACGGCCTGGAGCCGCTGGCGGGTCTGGTCGAGCTCGGCCCGGACCGCGCCGTCCTCCCCGCCGAGGCCGGCCGCCAGCGGGGCGACCCCGGCCGGGACCGGCCGCTCGTCGAAGAGGACGAGGACGAACCCCTCGCCCTCGGGGTCGAGCGCCGGCCGGACGTCGAGGACGACCGGGCGCTCCTCGCCGTCGAACCGGACCGGGACCGGCTTCGAGCGGACGGGCTCGCGCCGCTGGCGGGCCGCGTGGAGCGTCGCCCGGAGCTCGACGAGGAGCTCGGGCCGGACCAGCTTGAACGCGCTCGACGTCAGCTCGCCGCCGGGCATCGCGAGGTAGCGCCCGGCGTGCTCGCTGAGGTGGACCACCTTGTCGTCGGGGCTGACGAGGAGGCTCGGCGGGGCGAACGCCTCGACCAGCCGGTGGTGCATGGCCCCGTACGCCGTCGGCGCGGCCGACGCCGAAGCGGGCAGGCGCGGAGTCCGGGCCGGCATGACCGGGAACACAGGCAGCCGGGGCTCCGGGGCCTGGACGTTCCGCTTCCGATAGACGCAGTGCTTTTTGTCCTCGACCCGGAAGAGGTCCGTGCCCTCGACGGTCTCGCTCGTCCCGAGTACGAGGACGCCCTCGGGGCGGAGCGCGTAGTGGAACAGGTCGATGACGTCCCGCTGCACCTCGCGTTGGAGGTAGATCAGCACGTTCCGGCAGGTGAGGAGGTCGAGCCTCGAGAAGGGCGGGTCGGCGAGGAGGTCGTGCGGGGCGAACACGACGAGCTCGCGGACCTCCTTCCGGATCCGGTAGCCCCCGTCGTCCTTGACGAAGAACCGGCCCAGCCGCTCGGCGCTCACGTCGGTCTCGATGTCGCCGGGGTAGAACCCCTCGCGGGCCCGGTCGAGCGACCGCTCGTGGAGGTCGCTCGCGAATACCTGAATCTGCGGTGCGACGTCGCGGCGGGCGGCCTCCTCCAGGAGCAGGATCGCGAGGGAATACGCCTCCTCGCCCGTCGCGCACCCGACGCTCCACAGGCGGACGGTGTCGTCGGCCGTCTTCCCGTCGAACAGACCGGGCACGACCTCGGCCTCCAGCACGCCGAACACCTCGGGGTCGCGGAAGAAGTTGGTGACCGTGATGAGGAGGTCGTCGGCGAGGGCGTGGACCTCGTCGGGCCGCTCGCGCAAGAGGGCGACGTACGCCGGGAGCTCCTCGACGTGGGCCATCTGCATCCGCCGCGCGATCCGTCGCAGGACCGTCGCGCGCTTGTAGCGGCTAAAGTCGCGGCCGGTCCGGGCGCGGATCTGGGCGAACACCTTGTGGAGGAGGTGGCGCTCCTCGCCCTCGACGTCGGCGCCGTCGTCGGGGATCGGCACGCGGGGCTCGGTCCGGGCGAACTCGAGGATGGCCCCCGGCATCTCGGCCACGGGGAGGACGAGGTCGACGAGCCCGGTCGCGATGGCGCTCTGGGGCATCCCGTCGTACTCGGCCTCGGTCGGGTCCTGGGCGATCGTGAGGCCCGTCCGCTGCTTGATCTCGCGGATGCCGAGCGTCCCGTCGGAGCCGGTCCCGGTGAGGACGACGGCGACCGAGTGGCCGTCGTGCGTGTTGGCGAGCGTCCGGAAAAAGTGGTCGATCGGCGCCCGCTCGCGGCGGTGCTCCTC
>JAAXJP010000078.1:0-386 GCA_012269805.1 Rubrivirga sp. | reverse complement strand
CGGCCGAGAGGTTCGCGTTGGGCGGGATGACGTAGACGCAGTTCGGCCGGAGCGGCGTCGTCTCCGTCACCTGCTGGATCGGGACCTTGACCGAGGGCTGGAGGATCTCGGCGAGCCGGCTCTCGTGGTCCGGCGAGAGGTGGACGACGACGACGAAGGCGAGCCCGCTGTCCTCGGGGACGTGCTCGAAGAACCGCTTGAGCGCCTGGAGCCCGCCGGCCGAGGCCCCGATCCCAACGACGGTCGTCTCGTTCGGGGACGGGGCGGGGTCCGCCTCGGGCGGCTGCGGCGGGCGGGGCGGGTCGGACATGCGTCCAGGAGGAGGCGGGGCCCGCCCGCCCCCTCCCACCCCTCGGAGCCGCCCAGGTATGTGCGGCGCCCCTCAG
>JAAXJP010000529.1 GCA_012269805.1 Rubrivirga sp. | reverse complement strand
CCCCTCCGCCCCGCCGCTCTGTGCGCCGCTCTCGTGCGGGCGGCGGCCTCCCTCGGGCTGATCGCCGGGGCGGCCGTCGCGCAGCCCGAGTCCGCCGGCCCGCTCGTCGTCGCCGTGCCGGAGGCGCCGCCGTTCGCGGAGCGGGGGCCGGACGGCGTGTGGGACGGGCTCGGCGTGCGGCTGGCGGAGGCCGTCGGGCAGCGGCTCGGGCGCGACGTCCGCTTCGTGGCGGGCGGCGACAGCGCGCTCGCCCGGCTCGGCGAGGCCGACCTCGCCCTCGCGCCGATGACGGCGGCCGGTGAGGCCACGGCCGACTTCGCGGCGCCGTTCTACGCGGCCCGCCTCGGCGTCGCGCGGCTCCCCGGCGACCGGATGACCGACGTGCTCGGCCGTCTGTTCTCGATGACGTTCTTCTGGATCACCGCCGGGCTGGCCGTGCTCCTCCTCATCGTCGGCGCGATGATGTGGGGGATCGAGCGACGGCACGACACCGACGACATCCACGGCGGTTTCCGGGGGCTGTGGGACGGCTTCTGGTGGGCCGGCGTCACCATGACGACGATCGGCTACGGCGACACGGTCCCGCGCTCGACGGCCGGGCGCTCGCTCGCGCTGCTCTGGATGCTCGTATCGATGGCCGTCACGGCCTCGCTCACCGCGTCGATCGTCTCGGCGCTGGGCGTGGGGGGGAGGGGCTCGCTCGACCTCCCGGAAGACCTCCAGGGCGACCGGGTCGGCGTGGTCGAGGGGGCGCTGGCTGCGACCGTCCTCCGCGAGGCCAACGTCGACGCGCGTCCGTTCCCTGACGTGGCCGCCGGCCTCGCCGCCGTGCGCGCGGATTCTCTCGACGCCTTCGCGGGCTCGGCCCCGCGGCTCCGCGCCGCCCGCTCGTCCGGCTCCGGCCTCCGGGTCGAGAGCACGGGCGTCGAGTTCGAGCGGTGGGGGCTCGCCGTCGCGCCCGGCTCGCCGCTCCGCGAGCCCGTCGCCCGCGCCGTCCTCGACCACGTCCAGTCCGCCGATTGGCCCGGCACCGTCCGCCGCTACGTTGGCCCCGACCGATCCAGCCCATGACCCTCCGCCCCGCCACCCCCGACGACGCGGCGCTCGTGTGCGAACTCGTCCGCGAGCTCGCCGAGTACGAGAAGGCCTCGGCCGACGACGTCTCCGCAAAGTCCGCCGACTTCCGCGCGGCGCTCGCCCCCGAGGCCGAGCCGCGCCTCGACTGCGTCCTCGCCTTTGCCGACGACGGGGAGGCGGCCGGCCTCGCTCTGTTCTTCCCGGCCTTCTCGACGTGGCGCGCCAACTGGGGCCTGTACCTCGAGGACCTGTTCGTCCGCCCCAGCTACCGCGGGCAGGGGGTCGGGCTGGCCCTCTTCCGGCACGTCGCGGCCGAGGCCGTCGCGCGCGGGGCCGAGCGGCTCGAGTGGGTCGTGCTCGACTGGAACGAGCTCGCGCTCGGGTTCTACCGCGACCTCGGCGCCGAGTCGCTCGACGAGTGGACCAAGATGCGGCTGACCGGCGAGGCCCTCGCGGCGCTCGCCGACGGCGACTAGGTCCGCCTCGGGCCCGAGGCCGGCGGGGTCACGGGTCGGTGTCGACCGCCACGCCGGCCGTCCGGCGGTGCGCGAACAAGAGCGACGTCTCGATCCGCGCGACCTCGGGGCGCTCGGTGAACGACGCCAGCGCGAGGGTCCGAAGGTGCTCGGTGTCGCGGACGGCCACGTGGACGAGGAAGTCGCTCGCGCCCGTCGTGTGGAACACCTGGACGACCTCCGGGAGCGCCAGCGTGTGGGCCTCGAACGCCTCGACGACCGGCCGCGCGTGGCGCTGGAGGCGGACGGCCACGAGCGCCTGGAGCCCAGCCCCGACCGCCTCGGCCGAGACCTCGGCGTGGTAGCCTACGAGGACGCCGTCGGCCTCCAGCCGGCGGGTCCGCTCGAGCGCCGTCGAGGGGGCGACGCCGACGGCCGCGGCGACCTCCTTGTTGGAGGTCCGCGCATTCTTCTGCAGGACGGCGACGATGGCGCGGTCCGTTCGGTCGAGGGGGCGCATGACGGGGTCCGGCCGAATCATCTTCGGCCATCTTGTGGCAGAGCGGCGATTCCTCTACGATACGGCTTCCCCACCGTACGATCGACCGATGGAGCTCCGCCCCGACCTCGCCACCCGCGCCGTCCACGCCGGCCGCCAGGACCTCGCCGGCCTCGGCGTCCACGCCCTCCCCATCGACCTTTCGTCGACGTACCCGTTCGCCGACCTCGACGGGGCGACGGCCAGCCTCGACGCGCTCGTGGCCGGCGACAAGAGCGCGCCGAACCCGGTCTACGCGCGGCTCCACAACCCGACCGTCGCGCGGTTCGAGGACGGCCTCGCCGAGCTCGAGGGGACCGACGCCGCCGTCGCGTTCGCCTCCGGCATGGCCTCGCTCACGGCTGTCGTTCTCGCGGCCCGCGCGGACGGGGGGCACGTCGTCGCCACGCGCCCGATCTACGGGACGACGGACCACCTCCTGACGTGCGAGCTCCTCGGCATGGAGGTCACTTGGACGACTCCGGACGGCGTCGCTGACGCGCTCCGCCCCGACACCGCGCTCGTGGTCACCGAGACGCCGGCCAACCCGACGCTCGCCCTCGTCGACGTCGAGTACGTCGTGGCGCAGGCCGGGAGCGTGCCGGTCCTCGTCGACTCGACGTTCGCGACGCCCGTGCTCCAGCGGCCGGCCGCGTGGGGCGCCGCGCTCGTGATGCACTCGGCGACCAAGTTCCTCGGTGGGCACGGCGACGTCGTGGCGGGCGTCGTGGCGTGCGGGGAGGACTGGGCGCGGCGGCTCCGGCAGGTCCGCGTGGCGACGGGCGCGCTGCTGCACCCGCTGGCGGGCTACCTCCTCCACCGGGGCCTCCAGACGCTCCCGCTCCGCGTCGAGCGCGCGCAGGCGACGGCCGCGGCGCTCGCGGCCCGGCTCCTCGACCACGATGCCGTCGACGCGGTCCACTACCCCGGGCTCCGAGCCTGCGACCCGACGCGGCTCGTCGGCCGCCAGATGGACGGGCCGGGGACGATGCTGGCCTTCGAGGTCGCGGGCGGGTACGAGGCGGCCCGGGCCGTCTGCGAGGCCGTCTCGCTGATGACGCCAGCCGTCAGCCTCGGCTCCGTCGACACGCTCATCCAGCACCCGGCCGGCCTCACGCACCGAGTGCTGAGCGACGACGCCCGCGCCGAGGGCGGCATCGCGCCCGGCCTGCTCCGCCTGTCGGTCGGGCTGGAGGGCGCCGACGACCTCTGGGCCGACCTCGCGGGCGCCCTCGCGGCCGTCGAGCGTGTCGCCGCCCCCGCCTAGCCCCGCTCGCCTCGCCGGCGAGGCGGGGGAGGCCGGGAGCACGCGTCAGCCGTTGCGGAGCGCGTCGATGAGTTCGTCCTTCGTCATGTCGCTGCGGCCTTCGACGTCGAGCTCCTGGGCGCGGTCGTACAGCTCGTCCTTGGTCCACTCCTCGTAGGGCTTGGCGTGGCCGCCCTTTTCCGAGGGGTGCATGTCGGGGTTGGCCTGGGCGTTGGCGATGGCGGCCGCCTTGCCCTTCGAGTACCCCTGGTCGTGGAGCTCCTCGTAGGTCTCGTCGTCCTTGATGCTGGGGCCGTGGTCGCTTCCTTTGGGCATGGTGGGGCGGGGAGGGTGGACGGGACGTAAGCGTGTCCCGCCGGCGTGTTTCGCCGATCTGGGAAGCCCGGGGACCGCCCCACGCGGCCCTGCGCCAGCCCCGAGGGCGCCCGCCTCGGCGCCGAACCGCGGGGCGGCGTCGGGGGGCGGAGCTAGCGCGGTGGGAGCTTGGGCGGCTTGCGGAGCTTCTTCTTCTCGGCCCGCTGGCGCTTGGCTTCGAGGCGCCGCCGCTTCGACGCCTTCGTCGGCCGCGTCTTTTTGCGGGCCTTCTTCGGGGCGGTCGCCTCCTCCAGCCGCCGCCGGAGCTCCTGGACCGCGAGGGCCTTGTTGCGGAACTGGCTCCGCGAGCTCCGCTCGTTGACGACCGTCCCGCTGGGCCGGTGCGTCAGGCGGACGGCCGTCTCGACCTTGTTGGCCCGCTGGCCACCTTTCGTGTTGCCCGACAGCGTCTCGACGTCGCACTCGTCGAGGAGGGCGTCGTTGTCGTCCGGGATGTCGGACCGGTCGAAGTCATCGGGGAGGTCGTCGCGGGTCATCGCTCGGCGAACCGCTCGACGCGTTCGGCGGATCCGAGGACGAGGACGAGGAGCACGGCCGACCCGATCGCGAGGGCATAGTGGCCCAGCGCGAGGGCGATCCCGATGGGCGAGACCACGAGGAGCGAGGCGGCCGTCGTGAGCCCGCGTGTCCGGTTTTCGGAGCGGTCGCGGAAGACGATCCCGCCGCCGAGGAACCCGAGCCCCGTCGCGATGGCCTGGATGGCGCGGACGGGGTCCGACTGGACGTCGTTGCCGGGCACGGCCGCCCCCGTCGCTCCCGCGGCCATGCTGACCTCGACGAACAGGAACGACGCGAACGACACGAGCATCATCGTGCGGAACCCGGCCCCCTTCCCCTTCCGCTCGCGCTCCCACCCCACGGCGCCGCCGAGCGCCAGCGCGAGGACCGCGTCGGCGAGGGTGCGGAGGTCGGCGAGGAGGACGTCGGGCACGGGTCGGGCGGTGGAGGGCACGCGCTTCTACGGCGAGCTCCGCTCGCACGGTCCCAGGTGCTACTCGTTCCTCCGCTCCGACCCGGTGTCCCGCCACAC
>JAAXJP010000591.1 GCA_012269805.1 Rubrivirga sp. | reverse complement strand
GGAGAGAAGCTAGACTGGAGCGCCACGCCGGGAGAGGCCGACTCGCCGAGTCGACCCCACGGCAGCCCGTTCCCTCGCGTCTCCGTTCCTGTGCTCTCGCCCCAGACCGACCGCTTCTCGCTCCCCGACGGCCTCCACTACCTCAACGCGGCCTACATGAGCCCGCTCCTCAAGAGCGTCGAGGCGGCCGGGGTCGAGGGCGTCCGCCGCAAGCGCGTGCCGACCGACCTCGGCCCGGCCGACTTCTTCACCGAGGCCGACCGTGTCCGCCGGCTGTTCGCGGCGCTGGTGGAGGGGGCGCCCGAGCACGTCGCGCTCGTCCCAGCCGTCTCGTACGCCATGGCGACGGTCGCCAAAAATCTCGACGTCGCGCGGGGGCAGACGATCGTGGTCGCGGCCGAGCAGTTCCCCAGCCACGTCTACCCATGGCGCCGGCTGGCCGCCGACGCGGGCGCGACGGTCCGGACGGTCGAGCCGCCGGTCGCGCTCGGCACGCCGGGGCGGGGCGCCGACTGGAACGCCCTCCTTCTCGAGGCCATCGACGGCGATGCCGCGCTCGTGGCCGTCCCCAACGTCCACTGGGCCGACGGGACCGTGTTCGACCTGGAGGCCGTCGGCGCGCGGTGCCGGGAGACGGGCGCGGCGCTCGTGGTCGACGCGACGCAGTCGCTCGGCGCGCTCCCCTTCTCGGTCGCGCGCGTGCGGCCGGACGCGCTCGCGGCGGCCGGCTACAAGTGGCTGCTCGGGCCGTACGGCATGGGCGCGCTGTGGCTCGGCGAGCGGTTCCGCGACGGCCGGCCGCTCGAGGAAAACTGGATCGGTCGGGCCGGCAGCGACCGGTTCGCCGGGCTGACGAGCTACGAGGACGCCTACGCGGCGGGCGCCGTCCGCTTCGACGTCGGCGAGCGGTCGAACCCGATCCTGCTGCCGATGCTGGCGGCCGGGATCGAACAGGTGCTGGACTGGGGCGTCGACGAGATCCAGGGCACGTGCGCGGCGCTGGCGGAGCGGATCGTCGACGGCGCGCGCGGTCTCGGGTACGGCGCCGCCCCAGCGGGCGAGCGGGCCGGCCACCTGTTCGGCCTCCGCCCGCCCGAGGGGGGCGGCCCAGACGCGCTCGCGGAGGCCCTCGCGGCCCACAACGTGTCGGTCTCGATCCGCGGCGGCTCGATCCGCGTCTCGCCGCACGTCTACAACACCGCCGCCGACGCCGACGCGCTCCTGACCGCCCTAGCCGACGCGCGGCCCTAGCCGGAGCCGCCTCGGCGTCGAGGCGGACCGCCCCAGAAGAAGGCTGGACCCCGGCGCGGGCGCCGTCGTCCCACCGTCCCGCTCCTCCTCCGCACCCGCATGGCCTCCCTCTCCGGCAAGACGATCTTCCTCACCGGCGGCAGCCGCGGCATCGGCCGGGCCATCGCGCTCCGGGCCGCGCGCGACGGCGCCAACGTCGCGATCGCGGCCAAGACGGCCGAGCCCCACCCCAAGCTGCCCGGCACCATCCACACGGTCGCCGCGGAGATCGAGGAGGCCGGCGGCCAGGCCCTCGCGCTCCAGGTCGACGCCCGCGACGAGGACCGGGTCGCCGAGGCCGTCGACGAAACCGCCGAGCGGTTCGGCGGGATCGACGTCGTCGTCAACAACGCGAGCGCGATCCTCCTCGCGGACACCGAGAACACGCCCATGAAGCGGTTCGACCTCATGCAGCAGGTCAACACGCGGGCCACGTTCTGCACGACGCAGGCCGCGCTCCCCCACCTGAAGGCGAGCGCGAAGGCGGGTCGGAGCCCGCACGTCCTGGTCCTCAGCCCGCCCCTGAACCTCGATCCGAAGTGGTTCGGCCCGCACGTGGCCTACACCATCTCGAAGTACGGCATGTCGATGTGCGTGCTCGGTTGGGGCGAGGAGTTCGCCGACTACGGCATCGCCGCCAACGCGCTCTGGCCGCGCACGACGATCGCGACGGCCGCCGTCAAGTATGCGCTCGGCGGCGACGCGATGATGCGGATGTCGCGCACGCCCGAGATCATGGCCGACGCCGCGCACTGGGTCCTGACGCAGCCGAGCACGACGACGGGCCGCTTCTTTATCGACGACGAGGTGCTGGCCGAGGCCGGGAAGACCGACCTCTCGGAGTACAGCGTCACGCCGGGCGCGACCGAGTTCATGCCGGACCTCTTCCTCTAGCGACCCCGTCCGTCTCGCACCCGAGGTGGGCCGAGCCCGCGATGACCCCCGATACCACCCCGACCCGGCTCGAGGCCGACGCCGCGGCCCAGGCGCTCACCATTGAGTGGGCCGACGGGCGCGTCTCGGAGCTCTCGTACGAGGGGCTCCGCCGCGCCTGCCCGTGTGCCGAGTGCCGCGGCGGCCACGCCCACATGGCCGAGCCCATCGACCCCGTCGTGTTCGACCTCCCGTCGCTGATGACGTACGAGGTCAAGGAACTGCGCCCGGCCGGGCACTACGCGCTCCAGATCGTGTGGGGCGACGGCCACGGCTCGGGCCTGTTCCGTTGGGAGACGCTCCGCCACTACGACGACGTCCGCCGCGGCGGCTGACCCGGCCCGCCTCGGGAACGAGGCAGGGAGAGACCACGCGCGCCGACAGGACGGACCCCAGCGTGCCGCGGTCTGTCCGAACGCGGCCGCGGCACGTGGTCCTGCAGTCGCGCCGCCGGGTGCCGGCAGCCCAGCCGATTGGGGGGAGACCTGAGCGTCGGGTGAGAGACGCCAGGTTCAAGGGGACCCCCAGGATCGGAAGCGCTTCCGAATCGTATTCAGGGCTGGAGCGCCCGAGCCGATTTCCGCGCCCCGTTCGACCTCCCTCCCCGACGGCGGGCCCGATGGCCCTGGCCCCGCCTCGGACCCTCTCCCCGCCCCGCCGACGCGACGCCCGCGTGCCGGGGGCGGGCACCTCCCTGAGCCGTGACGCGCCTCCTCTTTATCGACCCGACTACTACGACCCCGTACCAACCGCGCACGCTCTACGACCGGGCCGTCGGCGCGACGCCTACGAGCGTCGTCCGCGTGGCGGAGGGGCTGGCGCAACGGGGGCACCGCGTGACCGTGGCCCAGTGCCACCGGTCGTGGCCGTCGCGGTCGCCTGGCGGGGTGGCCTACGTCCCGTTCGCGTTCTACGGCTCGTGGACGCACCTCCCGTCCGCCGACGCCGTCGTGGTGGCCGAGCAGCACAAGGTGCTCCCTCGCGTCCGCCGCCAGTTCCCGGACGCGCGCCTCGCGCTGTGGCTCCGCGACGTGCCGGGTCGTCACCGCCGCTCGCTCGGGGCGACGGCCGCCGAGGCCGACGCGACTATCGTCTGCGTCTCCGATGCGCACCGGACCGCGGTCCGCGACCTCGTGGACGGCGCCGACGGCTGGGCGCGAACGGCCCGCATTCACGACCCCGTCGACGACACGGCCGAGCCGGACGGAACGACGCCGCCCGACCCGTCGAAGCTGGTCGTCGCCGCGGGCCCCGCCGACGGGCTCGACGAGGTGCTGGCGGCGTTTGCGCACGTCCGCGAGCGGCGGCCGCGGGCGCGACTCTACGTAGTCGGCGAGGGGCGGATGGCCGGCGGGCTCCCGCCCGGCGTGGTCCCGCTCGGCCCGCTCCCGCACCGCCAAGTGATGCGGCACGTCCGCGAGGCGTTCGCCGTGTTCCACCCGCAGGCCGGCGTCGAGGTCGTCTCTGCGTCGCTGTTCGCCGAGGCCAACGCGGTTGGAACGCCCGTGCTGGCCCACCCGCACGCCGCCGTCCGCGAGGCGCTGGGGGAGTCGGCCGGCGATGGGCGCCAACTCGTCGACGCCCGCGACCCCGCGTCCGCCGCGCGCCGGCTCGAGCAGTGGTGGGCGGACGGCCGCCCGACGGTCACGTGCCCGCTCGCCCTCCGCACACACCGCGTCGTGGCGGACTGGGAACGCCTGCTGGGCGCCGAGGCGCCGTCGCGGACCGTTCGAGTCGTGCCTGAGACGCGACCCGTGGCCATGGCGGCGTAGGTGGCGCTGGGCGCGGTCTGCATGGCGCGCCGGCTGAACAGACGGCAGCGAGCCGCAACCTGTCCGAGCGCGACTGCGGCCAGTGGCCCTCCAAGCGCACGGTCCGGCGCGCCGCTCGTGTGGTAGGGCCGAGGGTCGCCGGCGCCGTGTTCTACCCGCAGGCCCGGTTCGAGGAGACGGTCGGGCTCGTGTTCGCCGAGGCCAACGCGGTCGGGACGCCGGTCTTGGCCCACCCCCACGCGGCGGCCCGCGAAGGTCTCGGCGAGGCGCCCGCCGACGGTCGGCAACTCGTCGACGCGCGCGACCCGGAGGCGGCAGCCCGCCGGCTGACGGCGTGGTGGCGCGACGGCCGGCCCGACGTGAGCGGTGCGACGCGGTTTCAGACGTCGCGCGTCGCGGCCGACTGGGAGCGGCTGCTCGGCGCCGCGTCGTTTCCACGGGTCCTTCGGGTGCCTTCCGAACCCGTCGCGGTCGCGGCGTGACGCCGTGGGCCTGGCCGTGTCGGCCGCTCGGTCCGGCGCCGGGGCGGGAGGGCTCACGAGGCGAAGCGCTTCCGTGGATCGGTCGGACCGTCGGCGGGGCGGCCCGGTACCTTGGCGGCCCGTCTCCTCGCCCGCCCCGTGCCCGACTCCGCCGCCCTCGCCGCCGCCGCCGCCGGCCTCACCGACGGCCACGCCCGCCGGGTCGCCCTCGGCGAGCGGCTCGTGCTCCAGGTCGCGCGCGAGCGCTACGGCGACGGCCCGGCCGA
>JAAXJP010000446.1 GCA_012269805.1 Rubrivirga sp. | reverse complement strand
CCGCTCAGGCGTCGCGGCGCGCCACGTACGCGAGCCCCGCGTTGCCGAACACCGGGTGCTCCCGCACGCCCTCCCGCGCCATCCCGGCCCGCTCGGCGACGCCGGCCGCCCGCGGGTTCTCGGGGCTCATGAACGCCCACACCTCCTCGACCTCGGGTTGCGCGAAGGCGTACGCGAGGAGCCCCTCGGTCGCTTCGGTCGCGAACCCCCGACCCCACTGGTCCGGGAGCAGGCTGTAGTAGCACTCCAGGCACCCCGCCTCGCCGAGGTCGGACATCCCGCACGACCCGACGAACGCGTCGTCGTCTTTCCGCGCGATGGTGTAGGCGAAGATGGGCTCGTCCGTCGCGTACGACGCGAGCACGGCGTCGAGGAGGTCGAGGGCCCCCGCCTCGGTCCGCTGCTCGTCGGTGAACAGGAGGTAGCGGGTGGCCTCCGGGTCGGTCATGAACGCGACGTACGCGTCCCGGTCCTTCGGCTCGAAGGGGCGGATCACGAGACGCTCAGTCTCGATGGCGTCGGGGATCGGGACCATGGCCGGAGGGGTGGGGGGCCCTAAAGATCGTCCCCGCGGCCTCCACGGCCGCTGCCTCAGTCGGCGATCGCCAGTTCGGCCGTGCGGAGCAGGTCGTACGGGTTGACGGGCGTGCCGCGCCCGCCGCCGCGCTTGTCGAGGACCTGGAAGTGGAGGTGCGCCCCCTGCGCGTTGCCCGTCGCGCCGACCGTCCCGAGGACCTCCCCGCGCCGGACCCGGCTGCCGATCTCGATCCCGTCGGCGTAGCTGTCGAGGTGGGCGTAGTAGTAGTCGTAGCGGCCGTCGGCGGAGGTGAGGTAGAGCGTCCGGCCGCCGAGGGCGTTCCAGTGCTTCCGCGAGATGGTCCCGTCGGTGACGGCGACGAGCGGCGTCCCCGTCGGCGCGGCGATGTCGATGGCGTTGTGGGTCCGCCCGCCGGAGCGGCCGGCGTGGAACGAGTCGCGGAGCTCGTGGCCCTCGATCCCGACGACGGGGATCACGAGGCCGGACGCCGTGCCCGGCCGGCGGTCCGCCTCGGCGCGGCGCTCGGGGCGCTCGGCGATCGGGGGGCGCTCGACACGTACGGGCGGCGCGGGCCGCTCGGCGCGCTCCGGCGCGCGCTCCGCGGCGCGGGCGCGGTCTCCGCTCCGCGGTGCGCCCCACCCGTTCGGGGACCCGCCCGTGGTGGCGCAGGCGGACAAGACGAGGGACGCGAGCAGGAGCGAAACAGAGCGCATTGGGTCAGCGGGTCAGCCAGGGTGGTGGGGCACCCAGTATCGTCCGGAACCGACTGGTCGATAAGCAGGTCGGCGAGATCGTCTCTCCGCCGCGACACTGGGCTTTCATACGCGATTGAAAACCACGCACGCTCCATTCCATATGACCCATTGCTTGCCGGGAGCGCCCCGCCGAGTCTATCTCTTTCGATTCCAATACTGACTATGAATACGCTCCTCTCCACCTCCACCATCCGCAACACCACCGTAGAGAACCGCCAGGGTGAGTCGCTAGGGTCCGTCAAGGACATCATGCTCCACCCCGACAGCGGCCGCGTCGAGTACGCCGTGCTCGACTTTGGCGGGTTCCTCGGGATCGGCGACAAGCTGTTCGCCGTGCCGCTCCAGGCCTTCGAGGTCGACCGCAGCAACGAGCGGTTCGTCCTCGACGTCACGAAGGACCGCCTCAAGGAGGCGCCTGGGTTTGACAAGGACAACTGGCCCGAGACCGCCAACCGCGAGTTCTCCGAGGGTGTGTACGACTTCTACGGTCACCGCGACACCTACCTCAGGACGCGCGTGAACGAGCCGGCGATGGCCAACTAGTCGCCGCACATAGCCGCGCCCCGTGGATGGGGCGCAATGGGGCCGCCCGAATCCTCGGCACCGGGCGGCCCCCATTTTTGTCCGCCCCGCTGGCGCCCGCACGTGCCAGCGGGGCGGACCTCTATTCGCCCGCCTCGCGCTCGGCGTCGCCGAGGCCGGCCCACCAGTCGGCGTAGGGCGTGTTCTTCGGAGCGTGGCGGTTGTAGTCCTCGTCAGAGTCCCACCACGTGGGGCCGCGCTCGCCGAGGGCCACCTTGGCCTCGTGGACGCGGTCGCGCGCCGCGCGCTCGGTGGCCTCATCGCCGGACCGCTTCGCCGTGCCGACGGCGCGGCGGGCGTCCATCAGTTCGTCCGTGAGCCGCTGTCGCTCGTCGTCCGGGAGGTCCGGGTCCGAGCAGCGCCAGAGGCGGCCGCCGTGGACGAAGTAGCGGCCGTCGGGCGTCGACGGCAGGTGGTCGGGGCAGGCGGACATGGGGCGGGCGCGGGGCCCGCCGCCTACGACCGGATGGCGGAGAGGATGCCACCGACCTCCGAGGGGTGCGGGATGGCCTCCTTGTCGTCCCCGGCCGCGAGCACGTCGAGGTAGAACCGCGCGAAGGCGAGCCGCTCCTGCGCCGAGGCCGACGCGTCCTCGAAGAGGTCGTCGAAGCGGGCCATCGCGTCGTCGGTGACGTCGCCGGCGACGTAGCCGGCGAGAAGCGCGGCGAGGGCAGTGGGCCGGGCGGTGAGGGTCTGGGGCATGGCGGTATGGGTGAGCCTTGACACGTCCTTCCTCAAGTCGCGTGCCAACCCGCCGATTCCGCCCCGCCCGGCGTCCTGGGCGGACCGATCGGCCCGACGGTCGGTGACACGGGAACACACGCGTTACCATTCGACCCCCGTAAACCGGCCGCCATGTCTCCGCTCGACGTCGTCCGCCGCCGCTTTCGACACCACGCGTGGGCCGGGTCCGCCCTCCTCGGGGTGATTGCGGACCACCCCGCGCCCGACGCGCTCCGCCCGTTCGCCCACGCGCTCGCCGCCGACCGCGTCTGGCACCGCCGGCTCGCGGGCGCCTCCTCTAGCGGCCTCGAGATCTGGCCGGCCCTCGACGTCTCCGGCAGCCGCGCGCTGCTCGAGGAGACGACGGCCGACTGGCGCACCTTCCTGACGGGCCCGGTCGATCTCCACGCGACCGTGACGTATCAGAACTCGCGCGGCGAGCCGTTCGAGAGCGCCGTGCGGGACGTGCTCGACCACGTCCTGCTCCACGCCGCCCACCACCGCGGGCAGGCCAACGCCGCCCTCCGCGCGGCCGGCGCCACGCTCCGCGCCCTCGACTTCATCTTCTGGGCCCGCTCCGGCGAGCCCGCCCCCTGATGCGCCTCGCCCTCCTCCTCGCCCTCGCCGTCACCGGCTGCGCCTCCGCCCCGCCGTCCGCCCAGGACGCCGACGCCACGCCGGACACAACCGACGTGCCGCCGCGGATGGGCCCCGTCTTCGCCGGCCCGATGCGCGCCGACCCGGTCTACGACGCCGCCACGCTCGTCGCGGCCATGCACGACCGCCACGCCGAGACGTGGTACGAGACGCTCTCGTTCACACAGCGGACGAGCCGCCGCCTGCCCGACGGGTCGGTCTCGACGGAGACGTGGCGCGAGTGGGCCGCCCTCCCCGGCCGCCTCCGCATCGAGATGGGCGACCCGATGGCCGGCCCCGATGTCCTCTTCGTCGGCGACACGACGTACGTCTACCGCGACGGCCGGCTGGCCGCGGCCCGCGCCGACCGGAACCCCCTCCTGTTGTGGGGCTTCGACGTGTACCGCCAGGACCCAGTTGAGACGCTTCGCATCCTCGAAGCCGAGGGCCTCGACCTCGGCGCCTTCCGGACCGACGTGTGGGAGAACCGGCCGATGTATGTCCTCGGCACGCCCGAGCACGGCGAGGTCTGGGTGGAGCAGGACCGGCTCTTGTTCGTCCGACTCGTGGAGCCGGCGCCGGGCGGCGGGCTCCAGGACGTCCGGTTCGAGAACTACCAGCGGCTCGGCGGCGGGTGGATCGCGCCCTACGTCGCCGTCTTCCAGGGCGGCCGCCTCGTATTCTGGGAGACGTACTCGGACATGATCGCTGACCCGGACCTCGACCCGGTCCTGTTCGATCCGCACCGCTGGGCCGAGGGCGTCGCCGCGAGCGAGTAGGCCCACCTCGGCGTCGAGGCGGAGGGCGGCGCTATCTCCCGTCGGTCGTGTCCGCCCTGGCGGAGCGCCCGAGGCGGCCACGGAGCCAGCCGTCGAGCCGCCCGCGGACCTGGCGGCCGGCCTCCCGCGTGAGCGCCCGCTGGCCGGCCTCGCGCGCCAGCCCGAGCGCGACCGACACGAGCTGCGACGACGGCGCGCGCTGCTGGACCTCGAACAGCTGCACGGCTGCGAGCGAGAACTCGCCCCGGTCGTAGAGCGAGAGCGCCTGCGAGAACGCGAGCGCCGTCTCCACGTCGTCGAGCCGGTTGGCCTCCTGCTGCGCCGCCAGCGCCGCCCGCGCCTCGTCCGACATCACCACGTCGATCCCGGCGATGAGCGACGCCGCGAGGGCCTGCTGGAGCTCGAAGAGCGCGTCCTCCCGCCCCGTCACGCTCGCCGTCTGCACGATCTCGGACGTCTCGACGCGGACCACGCGCGTGTCGAGTCGGATCTCGGGGTGGACGGCCGTCAGCGAGCCCACCACCACGTGGTCGGCCCCGACAAACAGGCCCACCTGGAGCGCCGTCTCGGGGTCGACGTACACGCTCTGCTGGAAGTCCAGCTCGTCGACGAGGGCCTGGACCCGGTCACGCTCGACGAGGCGGACCGTGGGGACGGCCGCGAGGTCGCTCGTCATCATCGAGGCGAGGCCGCGGCCGAGCGGGTCGTAGCGCGGGTCGCCCGTGTCGTT
>JAAXJP010000363.1 GCA_012269805.1 Rubrivirga sp. | reverse complement strand
GGACGACATGGCCGACGAGATGGGCGCCGACATGCCCGGCGACGGCGTGTTCATGGACGCCCCGCCGCGCGCCTCCGACGAGGCCCGCCCGAGCCCCAACGCCTACGTCGGCACGACCGTCGGGACGACCGACGTGCTCGTCCAGTACGGCCGGCCGTCGCTGCGGGGCCGGAGCTACTTCACCGACGGCGCGGAGCTGGCCCCCGCCGGCGAGGTCTGGCGGACCGGCGCCAACGAGGCCGCCACCGTCACGTTCTCGGGCGACGTCACGTTCGGCGGCGAGGCCGTCCCGGCCGGGACCTACGCCCTGTTCGCGATCCCGGGCGACGGGGAGTGGACCGTCATCCTCAACGACGTGGCCGAGCAGTGGGGCGCCTTCCGCTACGACGAGGCGGAGGACCGCGTCCGCGTCACGGCCGAGCCCATGACCGACGCCCCGATGGAGGAGCAGTTCGAGATCCGCTTCGAGGACGTCTCCGAAGACGCGGCCGTGATGGTCCTCCACTGGGGGACCGTCGGCGTGCCGGTCACGATCGCGACGGGCGCGTAGCCGCGCCGTCTCTCTCCGGGTCCGCCCGCCTCGGCGCCGAACGGCCAGGTCGACGCCGTCGGGCGGGCGGGCTCCGTTCCGGGCCGGCCGCCGGCAGCGTGTGCCCTACCGGTCCCAGTCGGGTCCCCACGACGGGTCGGTGCCGCGGCGGTCTTTGGGGAGCGCGTCGAGCCGGGCGCGCTCGTCGTCGGTCAGCGTGAGACCGGCCGCGTCGAGGTTCGCCTGGCGGTGGGCGTCGGATGACGCCTTCGGGATGGCCGCCACGCGGTCCTGCCCGAGCAGCCACGCCAGGGCCACCTGCGCCGGCCCGGCCCCGTGCGCCTCGGCGACCGCGCGGACCGTCTCGTCGGCCAGGAGGTCCCCCTGCGCGAGCGGGCTGTAGGCCGTCAGGACGAGCCCGCGCTCGCGGACGACGCCGAGCAGGGGGGGCTGGCCGAGCATCGCGTGGTACTCGACCTGGTTGGTGGCGAGGTCGGGGACGAGCTCGAGCGCGTCGCGGAAAAGGCCCTCCGGGTAGTTCGAGACGCCGATCAGCCGGGCCTTGCCGGCCTCCCGGACGGCCGCGAGCGCCTCGAGCTGGGCCTCCAGCTCGATCTCGAGCACGGGCCAGTGGAGCAAGAGCAGGTCGACGTGGTCGGTCCCGAGCTTCCGGAGGCTCTCGTCGACGGACGGCCCGAGGTCGCGCGGGCCGACGCGGTCGCGCCAGACCTTCGTGGTGAGGAACACGTCGTCGCGGGCGACGCCCGAGGCGGCGAGGGCCGCGCCGACCTCGGCCTCGTTCTCGTAGATCTGAGCCGTGTCGAGGTGGCGGTAGCCGATGGCGAGGGCGTGCTCGACGCCACGGCGGGCGTCGTCGCCGCGGAGCTTCCACGTGCCGAAGCCGAGGGCCGGCATCGACACGCCGTGGAGGTCGTAGTGGGTCATAGGGGGGGAGGAGGAGGGCGTCGGACACGCGCGCCGGGCGCCTCGGGTCCGGCCGCCGGCCGAGAGTCACCGAGAGGTCACGCGATCGGAGGAACGACCGCCCGCGGCCCCGGTACAGGCCCTCCCATCTCACCAGACTCCCCCCTCTATGTCGAAGATCACCGACCTCCGCGGCCTGTTCCTCCACGGCCTCAAGGACATGTACTACGCCGAGCAGCAGGCCCAGAAGACGCTCAAGACGATGGCCGAGAAGGCCACGTCCAGCGAGCTCGCCGAGCAGCTCGCCGAGCACCAGGGCCGCTCGGAGACGCACGTCGAGCGGCTCCAGAAGGTGTTCGACCTCCTCGGCGAGAAGGCCGAGGGCGTGACCTGCGAGGCCATGGACGGCATCCTCAAGGAGGCGCGGGAGCTCATGGACGAGGTCGAGGACGCCGAGACCCGCGACGCGGCCATCATCTTCTCGGCCCAGGCCATCGATCACTACGAGATCACGCGCTACGGCAGCCTCGCGACGTTCGCCGAGGAACTCGGCCTCCAGGAGGCCTCGGACCTCCTGGCCGATTCGCTCGGCGACGAGGAGGACGCCGACGAGCGCCTCTCGATGATCGCCGAGGACCGGATCAACGCGAAGGCGGCCTAGCACCGACCGCCCCCGCGTCCGCGCCCCGCCTTCCGACCGGAGGCGGGGCGTTGCTGTGTCTGGCCGACGGGTGGGGCCACCTCGGCGTCGGGGCGGGGGCGACGCATCCTCGGGCCCGCCAAGACGTACGGCGCGCGGCCCTCCCCTGACCGATGACGCTCCGTTCCGACCGCCGGCCGCTCGTCGCGTTTTTCGCGTTCGCCTCGTCCGCGTACCTCGTCGGCGGGCTGGTGGTCGTGCCCGCGCTCGGCTCGGCGCCGCGGCCGGACGTGCTGGCCGCCGCCCTCGCCGTCGACCTCGCCGTGATCGTGCCGCTCGCGTGGGCCGGCGCCGTCCGCGCGCGCGGCGGCCGGTGGATCACGCTGGCGCCCGTCGTCGCGCTGAGCGCGCTCGGGGCGTGGCTCGTGGTGCCCGAGGCGCACCACGGTGTGCTGGCGCCGCTCGCGGTCCTGCTTCCCCTCGTCGAAGTCGGCGTAGTGGCGCTCGTCGTCGTCGCCCTCGTTCGGGCGTGGCGGCGGGGCACGGACGGCGAGCCCCACGAGAGAATCCGGTCGGCGACGGACCGCGTGGTGGGTCCGGGCGCTGCCAGCCGGGCCATCGCCTACGAGGTCGCCATCTTCCGCTACGCTCTCGGCCCGGCAGTTCGTGTCGGCGGGCCAGGGGCGTTCACGTATCGCCAGTCGAGCGGGTACGCCGCGGTCTTGGCGGGCGTCGGCGTGGCGGCGGTGCTGGAGTTGGTCGGCGGGCACCTCCTCGTGCAGCGGCTCTGGGGCGACGGCGCCGCGCTCGTCCACCTCGCCGTGAGCGGCTACGCGATCCTCTGGTTGCTCGGCGACTGGCGGGCGCTCGCGGGGCGGCCAATCCGGCTCGACGGCGATACGCTCCGCGTGCGGTGCGGCCTCCGGTGGAGCGTCGAGATTCCGGTGGCGGAGATCGAGACGGTCTACCACGTCCGGAAGACGCTGCCGGCCGATCGGCGGACGCTCGACGCGAGCGTCCTCAAGAACGCGCAGTTTCTGCTCGACCTCCGCCGGCCGGTCGAGGCCGAGGGCCCGTACGGACTTCGGAAGGTGGTCACGCGCGTGGCCGTCGCGGTCGACGAGCCCGAACGGTTCCTCTCCGCCCTCGCCACCGCGATGGACGTCTGACTCCCTCTGCCTCGGCGCCGAGGTGGGGAGACCTAGAACGGCACGGCGGCCTGGATCCGGTAGTACAGGTCGAGGTCCTCGAACCCGCGCTCGCCGTTCCACAGCTCGTCGAGCGCCGAGGCCGGCGTCGCCAGCCCGACGGCGTGGCGCAGCTCAAAGCCGCCGAGCGACAGGACGTTCGCCAGCTCCGCCCCGACCCCCACGCGCCGCGCGGCGCCGTCGAGGTCCGAGCCCGTCCACACGAGGCCGCCGTCGACGAACAGGGACGGAGAGACGGGCCCGAGCTTGACGAGGCCGAGGAGCGTCGTGTTGAGGTCGGCCACGATCGGCAGCCGGTACTCGGCGGATCCGAACAGCGCCCGCGTGCCGACGGCGTAGCGGCGGTAGCCGCGGACGCGCTCGGCGTCGTCGAGCGTGACGGCGCCGACAAACGGGGCCTGGAGGTCCACGTCGTCGAACCGCGCGAGCCCGACGTAGTCCTGCGCGAGCGTCTCGCCGACGATGGCCGTCGCCCGGCCCTGCACGAACAGCCGGCCGAAGCCCAGCGACGGCGACACCCAGTACCCGAGCACGTCGGGCCGGACGAACGCGTCGCCGCC
The DNA here is from genome assembly GCA_012269805.1 of Rubrivirga sp. Lineage (GTDB taxonomy): Bacteria > Bacteroidota > Rhodothermia > Rhodothermales > Rubricoccaceae > Rubrivirga. Next base: position 891 of record JAAXJP010000363.1, on the reverse strand, counting down.
GAGCGCCGGGACGCCAGCCGTGACGCGCGCCCGAACGCCCGTCCCGTCGATCGGCGTGATGACGTTCCACCGGTACGGCCGCTGGAACTTGTAGGCCGCGCCGACCTGCGCGTCGAACCGGGTGCCCGCCTCGGGGACGCCGAGGCCGGTGTCGTCGAGGTCGTCGAACCGGTCGAGCGCGAGCGGACTCGCGTAGGCGTAGCGGAGCCGCGCGCCGGCCAGCGTCGTGGTATAGGGCCGGTCGAGGAGGTCGAGCGTCCACGTCGCCGAGACGTCGCCGCCGGTGAGGTCCTCCACGAGCACACTCGACCCGTAGAACGACGACGGCGACGGGAAGCGGTAGAGGTCGAGCGTGAGCGTCGGCGTGAACTGCTGGTTCACGTACGACAGGAGCAGGAACGACTTGTCGACGGGCCGGGTGACGGAGACGCCGGCGAGGAGGGCGACCTGGTGCTTCCCGAGGGGTTCGAGAAAGAGCGAGTTGGCGAACGCGCCCCAGTCGTCGTCGGCGGTGAACAGCTCGCCGTCCTCGCCGGGGTCGCCGTAGGGGAGCGCGAGCGTGATGGCGTGCGTGACGTTCCGCCACGAGTTGTAGCCGCGCCGCCCGCGGATCAGCGACGGGTCGGGCGCGATCTGGTCGGGGACCGTGCGCGGCGGTCGGTGTGTGGTCCACGCGGCATACGGTTCGGGCACCTCGACCGAGTCGGTAACGACCGTCGGCCGGCGGCGGGCGTCGACGACGAACACGCGGTCGCGCCGCTTCGTCTCGCTCGCCACGAGCACGAGCCGCCCGGCCGGGTGAAGGCTGTCGGGCGGCAGCCAGTCGTGGACCGTCGCGCCGTCGTAGAGGAAGGTGACGCGGGCTTCGCCCACGGGGGATGGGGCGAGGGG
>JAAXJP010000690.1 GCA_012269805.1 Rubrivirga sp. | reverse complement strand
GTTCACGTTCGCTGGCCTCTACGGCATCGCGATCGCGGCGCTCGGCATGCTCTCCGTCACGGGCATCCAGCTCGCCGTCGACGCCTACGGCCCGATCTCGGACAACGCCGGCGGCATCGCCGAGATGGCCGAGCTCCCGCCGGAGGTCCGCGAGCGGACCGACCTCCTCGACGCGGTCGGCAACACGACGGCGGCCATCGGCAAGGGCTTCGCGATCGGCTCGGCGGCGCTCACGGCGCTGGCGCTCTTCGCGGCGTTCATGCAGCAGGCGGCCATCGAGTCGATCAACGTGGCCGACCCGCGCATCCTCGCGGGCGTCCTCGTCGGCGGCATGCTCCCGTTCGTGTTCTCGGCCATGGCCATGAACGCCGTCGGCCGCGCCGCGGGCGACATGATCAAGGAGGTCGGCCGGCAGTTCAACGAGATCCCGGGCCTCCGCGAGGGCACGGCCAAGGCCGATCACGCGCGCTGCGTCGACATCTCGACGAAGGCGGCGATCCGCGAGATGGTCCTCCCGGGCCTCCTGGCGGTCGTCGTCCCCGTCGCCATCGGGTTCTACGACAAGAACATGCTCGGCGGGCTCCTCGTCGGCGTGACGGTCACGGGCGTGCTCATGGCCATCTTCCAGTCGAACGCCGGCGGCGCCTGGGACAACGCCAAAAAGCGGATCGAGGGCGGCGTCGAGTTCGACGGCGTGACCTACGGCAAGGGCTCGGACGTCCACAAGGCGGCCGTCGTCGGCGACACGGTCGGCGACCCGCTCAAGGACACGTCGGGCCCGTCGCTGAACATCCTCGTCAAGCTGATCTCGGTCGTCGCGCTCGTCATCGCCCCGCTCATCGCGGGCACGGGCAACCCCGACCTCGACGTCGAGGGCAACGAGACGCTCGAGCTCGAAGAGACCGACCTCGGCGCGGCCTCGGAGGCCACCGAGGCGGACGCGGTCGAGCTCGTCCCGGCCGCGGCCGGGCTCCCGGCCGCCGAGTAGCTCCGGATCCCGCTGGCGCCCGCCGCCAGCCCCGTTTCAGCGCCCGGCTCCCGACGTGGGGGCCGGGCGCTGTTCGTTCGGGTGCCTCCACCTCGGCGCCGAGGCGGGCGGGGTCAGAACCGGACGCCGAGCGTGACGGGCACGCGCAGCGACGGGGTGAACTCGCTGCCCGAGAGGAGGTCGGACAGGACGGCCTGCGCGCGGACCTCGGGGACGAGCGCCACGGCCCCGGCGGGGATCTCCAGCCCGACGCCCAGGTGCGCCTCGGGGACGACGGCGTACGGTGCGTGGTCGCCGGCGCGCTCGTGGAACGCGCCCAGCCCCGCCAGCCCGTAGGCCGCGGTCGCACTGCCTCGGAGCCTCAGCCGCGCGCTCACCGTCGCCCCGACGCTGAGGCCGTCGGCGAACGGCGTGCCGCGCCGCCGCTCGTGCCCGCCGAAGCGCGTCGCTTCCAGACCAATGCGCCAGCCGAAGCCGCTCGCCGGCTTCAGGTCGAGCGAGGCCCGGACGCCGATCCCAGCACCGTAGGTATCGGCCATGGAGGCGACCGGCGCCGCGGCCGTCCCCCCGACGACGACCGGCGACTGGGCGAAGACCGGCCCAGCGATCACGAGGGCGGCGAGAGAGCAGAGGACACGCATCATCGGTCAGAGGTTGAGGCTGTAACCTCGTGACCCTCCGCGCACATCGCCTGGCGCGATCCGACTACGCCCGCCTCGACGCCGAGGCGGGCGCGGTCAGCCGCGCTCGGCGGCCTGGAGCGGGCGGATCACGCGCTCGATCACGGCCTCCTCGAGGGCGTCCTCCTCCACCCACGCGCCGTCGATCCACAGCCCGAGCGTCGAGCGGACGCCGGCCCTGACGCCCCGCCGCTTCTGCCCGAGGATCTTCTTCTGGTCCTCCCCGCTCTCGACCGCGCGGCGGACGGCCTCACCGTCGAGCCCGACGGCCTCGGCGTGCTCGGCGAGCTGGGCCGGGCGGAGCGCCAGTTGGTGCTCGTAGAGCCGGTCGTGAAACGCCCAGAACTCGCCTTGCCGAGCGGCCTCCTCGGCCGCCATCGCGGCGAACAGCGCGTTCGGATGCGGCCGGAGCGGGAAGTGGCGGAACGCGACCCGCACGCCGTCGGGGTGGTGCTGACAAATGTCCCGCACGAGGTCGTGGACGTCCTTCGAGAACGGGCACTCGAAGTCGCCGTAGTGGACGAGCGTGACGAGTGCGTCGTCGGGGCCGCGCACGTGGTCGGCGTCGGAGAGGGGCGGGTCGAGGGGCATGGCGAAAAGAGTGCGAGAGTGCTGGAGTCGACGAGCGGGATTTGCGGAGCCGGCGACTCCTCGCCCACTCGCTCCCCGGCTACGCCTAGGCCACGCCGCCGGCGCCGCCGACCTCTTCGAGGAGTTCGACGATCTCGCGGACGGTCGTCCGGCCGCGGTCGCGGGCGTACCACTTGCGGAGCTCGCGGGTGCGGTCCTTCGGGTCCATCGACTGGCCGTCGCCGTAGAACCACGCCTGGAGGTCGGCCGGGCGGGGGCCCCACCAGGCGCGCTCGACGCCCTCGCCGTCGAGGACGATCACGACCGGGATCGACCGCGCGCGGCCGTTGGTGAGGTGCTCGTCCATGAGGTCGAGGTTGTCGTCGCGGTCGAGCACGCGGAGGTCGAGGTTCGACGCGGCCTCGGCGAGCGCGACGACGGGGGGGATCGTGCTCGTCGCGTCGAGACACCAGTCCTCCGTGAGCACGATGAGCTTCCACTCGCCCGGGACGGCCTCAGCGCGGGCGACGAGGCCGGCGTCGACCGTCGCGCGCTCGGTGGCCGAGGTCCAGAGGTCGACGAGGTCGTCGGCCTCGGCGAGCCACTCGGCGAAGGACGCGGCCCGCTCCCAGTCGGCCTGTCGGTGGGCGGTCTCGGAGGCGGGGTCGAAGTGCGAGGTCATGGGGCGGAGTCGGTGGAGAGGGGGCGGCGCGTGCCGCGGCCCCTATACGCCCCGCCCTGCGCGGCGCTCCGCCGCCGCCGCGACGATTCCGTGCAGCCCGTCCGGCGTCGAGCGCTACAGTCCGGCCGCCTCGGCGGCCCGGCCGAGGCCGTCGGTGCCGATGTCGACGAACAGGCCCGTCGCTTCACACGCCGCCGTCCCGCCCGCCCGCCGGAGCGTCGCCCGGACGGGCACCTTCTTCGGCGTCGCGTCGCCGAGCGCCAGTTCCACGGTCACGACCTCCCCGAGGCGGACCATCGACCGGAAGTCGACCTCGATCCGCCCGGCCACGCAGACGCGGCCGGTCGAGAGCGCGGCCATGCCCATCGCCTCGTCGAGGAGGGCCGCGAGCGCGCCGCCGTGGACGTGCCCCGGCGGCCCCTCGGCACCCGGCCCGAAGACCGCGCGCGCCCACGTCCCGCCCGCGTCGTCCGAGAAGTAGCGGACGCGGATCCGGTCGCCGTCGTCGTCGGACGAGACGTAGGACCGCGTGCCGAGGGCCTCCCAGAACGGCGTCAGCGGCGTCCAGCCGGGCTCGGGGGCGAGGTCCATCAGAGCTCGATCTCCTGGCCTTGCTCCGGGATGATCACCCGGACGTCGGGGTGGAAAAACTCGATGTTGTCCTTCATCCACTCCTTGGCTGCCGTCTCGCCGTGGACGAGGACGACCGTCCGCGGCTTGACGCGGTCGACGACCTCGATAAGGTCGCGGCGGTGGCTGTGGCCCGAGAACCGGAACCGCTCCACGCGCGCCTTGACCTCGACCGGCCCCGCGTCCGGGTCGAACGTCATCTTCTCGCCGCTCGCGGCGGCGATCTGGAGCCGGTCGCCCGGCGAGCCCTCCTTGCTGAACCCGACGAAGAAGATGCCGTGCCGCTCGTCGCCCACGATCTGCTGGGCGAGGTCGAACGACGGCGTCCGCTCGAAGAGCATCCCCGACGTGAGGACGAAGATGCCGGGCCGCGAGAGCGCCTCGGCCTTCTTCTTGTTCGTCCGCGGGTACCGCTCCTGGTCGACGCCGTAGACCTCGAACTCGGGGTCGAGCCGCGGCGTCGACTCGCGCGTCTTGTCGTAGATCTCGGCCACGCCGCGCATCGAGCCGGCCGTGTAGACCGGGACGTCCTCGTCGATCACGCCGCGCCGCTTGTAGCGGTCGATCAGCGCGAGCATGTCCTGGCTCCGCCCGAGCGCGAAGACCGGGAGCAGCACGACGCCGCCGCCCTCGAGCCGCTCCGCGATGGCTTCGCCGAGCCGCTTCTCCTCCGCCTTCCGCGAGACGTCCTCGGCCTCTGGGTCCGCGCCGAGCGTCGACTCGAGGAGGAGCACGTCGACGGGGCCGTCGGGGTAGTCGGCCTCGGGGAGGATGGTCTGCGGCTGGAGGCTCGTGTCGGACGTGTAGAACACGCGCTTCCGCGTGCCGCCCTCGTAGCCCTCGACGAGGAGGCCGACCGCGCCGAGCACGTGGCTCGCGTGGTAGAACGTGCCCGCCAGCGGCCCCTCGGCCTTGAGCCCGGCGAGGCTGAAGGGGGTGTCGAGCAGGTGCGTGTCGTAGACGTAGCTGAGCGCCTCGGCCATCTCGACGTCGAAGACCGGCGCCGCGCTCGTCGAGCCCTCCCGGACGCGCCGCTTCTGGAGCCGCGCCGACGACGGGAGCAGCATCTCGGCCAGCATGGCCGTCGGCCGCGACATGTGGATCTGCGCGTGCGGGACCTCCCGCGACAGCACCGGGAGGGCGCCGAGGTGGTCGTGGTGGGCGTGCGTGACCACGATGTGGTCGACCGGCCGGTCCTTGAGAA
>JAAXJP010000259.1:4488-4756 GCA_012269805.1 Rubrivirga sp. | reverse complement strand
GCGCGCTCGGCGACAACATCTCCGGCCTCGGCGTCCGCTACGACAACGGCCAGGTCACGCTTCAGGGCACGGCCAAGAGCGTCGCGGCCAAGGAGAAGGCCGCGCTCATCGCTGGCAACGTCAAGGGCGTCTCGAACGTGAACGATGACGGGATCACGGTCTCGGGCGCCCAGGCGGCCGGCACCGCGACGGCCGCGCCCTCCAGCACCTACTACACGATCGAGAGTGGCGATACGCTGTCGAAGATCGCGAAGGAGAACTACGGCGA
>JAAXJP010000259.1:0-4478 GCA_012269805.1 Rubrivirga sp. | reverse complement strand
TCAGGCGGACAGCCGGTCTGTAATCCACAGGACGAGGCCTCCACTCACAGTACAGGCGACGGTCCTGATACAGTTGGTGCCCACGATGCTCCAGTGCGCGTCGGCGTCGAACGCGCCGCCGAGGGCGGCGTGGAGCGGGACCTGTACGAATGCGGTCGACGCCCAGATCACGCCGACGAGCGCGGCGCCGAGCACGACGGCCCAGGCGGGCAGCGCCTCGGGGCGGTCGAGGACGAGCCACACGGCCGTCACCAGCTCGGCTACCATCAGCGGCCCGACGACGAGCGTGATCCGCGACTGGTGCGCGGCCTCGTACGCCGCCCACCCGTCGGCGCCGACACCCGCGAAGAGCGGGTAGTGGACGACCTGGACGGTCCAGATCACGCCGGCCATCAGGAGCGTCGCGCCGAGGTGGACGAGGAAGACCGAGGGCATCAGGGGGCGTCGTGGCCGAGGTCGCGGAGGACGGCCTCGGCGGCGTGGCGGCCGGCGGCGAGCGCGCCGTTGATCGACCCGTTGCGGCGCCAGTCGCCGGTCACGTAGAGGCCGTCGCGGAGGCGGGCCGGCCGTTCCGGGGGCTCGAGGGAGGGGAGGTCGGGGAGCGCGTGGGGCACGCGGTCGATCCGGAGCGTCCGCCAGCCGGCGACCTGGGGGCCGAACCAGCGGTGGAGCTGGGCGCGAGCGGCCACGTCGAGCGAGACGTCGTCGGCCTCGGGCGTGCCGAGGACGCTGCCGGTGACGAGGGCCTGGCCGGCCGGCGCGTACGCCGGCTGGACGTTGCTGACGACCTGGACGTTGTTGAGCGGCCTGCCGCCCTCGCCGTCGAGCAGCAGCACGGGCGCGTCGACGGGCGGCGCGTCGGCGGCCCAGGCGATCTGGACGGTCCCCTTCGAGCGCGGCGGCGCGAGGTCGAGGAGGTCGCCGGCGCTCAGCGCGTCGGTCGCCACGACCACGGCTTTCGCCCGCGCCGTGTACCCATCGGCGACGCGCACCTCGCACGGGGCGACGTCCTCGACACGGGCCCCGAGGCGGACGGCCCCGTCGGGGAGGCCTGCGGCGAGCTGCTCCGGGAGCGCCTGCATGCCGCCAGCCGGGAGCGCGGCCTCGCCTTCCGAAAAGCGCCGGAAGTAGACCTCGAATGCGCGGCTCGACGATCCGAGGCCGCGGTCGAGGAGCACGCCGCCGAGGAACGGGCGGAAAAAGCGGTCCACCATCCGGCGCGAAAACCCGTAGCGGTCGCGGAGGGCCGCCTCGGTCGTCCGCTCGGGCCGGTTCCAGAGGTCGTCGGCCGTGCCGGCCAGGACCGACTGGCGGAGCCGGAGCACGCGGAGCTTGTCGGCGACCGTCCCCACGTCGGCGGCGAGCGTGGGGAGGGCCTGCGTGGGCTGGCGGAACGGGTCGCCGATCCTTTGGAAGGCGCCCGCGGCCCACACCCACGCGCCGGGGGCGAACGCCCGGAGGCCGAGCGCGTCGTGGTCGAACACGGCCCGGCCCTCGGGGTAGGCCGTGAGGTAGACCTGGAACCCGCGGTCGATGAGGAAGCCGTCCTCGCGGTGCGTCCGCACGCGCCCGCCGACGGCGTCGGCGGCCTCCAACACGGCCACCTCGACGCCCCACGTCGTGAGCGTCCGCGCGCAGTTGAGGCCGGCGAGGCCCGCTCCGACGACGACGACTTCAGCGCTCATCGGGCCGGGTTCGCGTAGTAGACCGGTTCCGTCTCGCCGGCCGGGTGCACGCGGGTCTCGAGCGGCTCGGGACCGAGCGTCCCCGGCTCCGGCGCGTACGCCGCGGCCGCCAGCCGCTCCTGGACCGTCGCGACGTCGACGCAGGTCGTCCCGTAGCCGCGGACGATGCGGTACCGCCCGGCGACGTCGTACGGCAGGCGCTCGCCGCCCTCGTCGGGGTCGGCCTGGCGCAGGATCTCGTAGGCGCCTTTGTACAACCCGTCTGGATCCTGAGCGATCGTGACCTGGACCACCTCGTCCTCGCGGACGTACGGGTCGACGGGGAGCGGGACGTAGCGGACGACGATGCCGTCGCCGTTTCGGCTCACGGTGAGGTCGGAGAGCGGGGTCTTGCGGAGGCCCGTCCGGTCGGCCCACGTGCTGCCGAGGAGGCCGAACGTCGTTGTCGGGTAGGCGCCGGTCGCGTCGTGGACGAGCGCTATGGTGGCGACCACGTTCGTGATCGCGCGGAGGTCGTCCCGGAACTGGCGGTCGGTCTCGAACAGGCCCTCATCTGCGGCGTAGACGGTCACCATCGGCGTCGGATTGCCGATGGTTCCGTCCTGGCGAGCGCGGAGCGGTTCCTCTTGAGCGAGGGCGGGGGAGGCGACGAGCCCCGCCAGTAGAAGAGCGCGGATCATGGGAGCGTGTGGGTGTCGAGGCGGCCGAGGAGGTGGCTCAACGCGACGCCGAGGTCGGGGGTGGCGAAGCGGAAGCCGCGGTCGAGGAGCCTGTGCGGCACCATCCGCACGCTCTGAAGCGCGACGCGGCGGGCGAGCTCGCCGCCCAGCGTCCGGACGAGCTCCTCGGGCACGCGGAGGCCGGCCGGCCGGTTCTGGGCGGCCGCGAGCGTCCGGACAAAGTCGCGGGTGCGGACGGGCTCCTGAGCGGACAGGTTCACCGGCCCGCTCAGCCCCTCGTCGAGGAGGGCGTGGTGGATCGCGTAGACGACGTCGTCGAGGGCGATCCAGGGCCACCACGCGTCGCCGTCGCCGGGCCAGCCGCCGAGGCCGAGCGCGGCGACGGGCGCGAGCGGCTGCAGGACGCCGCCCTTCGGCGTCGTCACGAGCCCGATGCGGGCGTGGACGGTTCGGATCCCAGCCCTTTCGGCTTCGGCCGTCGACGCTTCCCAGGCGGTGCAGAGGTCGGGCAAGAAGCCGTCGCCGGCGCCGGCGGATTCGGTGAGGCGGGCGTCGCCGCGGTCGCCATAGTACCCGCTGGCCGAGGCCGAGACGAGGACGCGCGGCGTCAGGTCGAGCGCCGCGAGCGCGCGGCTGAGAAGCTGCGTCCCCTTCGTCCGGCTCTCCCAGATCCGGCGTCTCGCGCGGCTCGTCCCGTTGAGCGCCGTGATCGGCTCGCCGGCAAGGTGGACCACGGCGTCGGGCGCGGCGCGGCGCAGAGCGCTCATGTCGACCTCGCCCGCCTCGACGTTCCAGTAGACCGCCTCCTCCTGCGGCCCGAGGGCCGCGGCGTCCTCGCGGCGGCGGACGAGGCGGACGACGGTGTGCCCGCCACCTTGGAGGAAGGCCGTGAGGGCCGAGCCGACCAGGCCCGACGCGCCCGTGATGGCGACCGTCATGGGCGTGGCGTTCGCGTCCGCGTGGCGACGGAGGTCCTCGTGCGTCACGCGGTGGCGGTAGGCGAACATCCGTTCGATCTGGCGCTCGCCGAATGGGGCGGCGACCTCAGCGAGGCCGCCGAGCGGGAGCTCGTACTCGACGTCGTCCTCCAGCACCGAGCCGGTCTCCGACGGCAGCATCCGGTGCGCGTGGCGCCACGCCGCGAACGGGCCCTCGACCTGCACGTCCTCGAACTGGCACGCGCCGCGCCCGTCGAGGCAGCCCTCGGAGTACCCCCGGTGCTCGGCGACCCAGTCGATCCCGACGAGTCGCGTGCCGAGCCGGATCACGGCGCGGTCGCCGTCACGGATGCCCTCGTGTTCTTTCAGGGAGACGGGCTGCCAGGGCGGTGCGAGGCGTTCGAAGGCGCCGGGCCGGGCGTGCCAGCGGAACAGCTCGGCGGCCGGGACCGGGACGTCGAGGTAGGACGTGTAGCGCATGCGGCCCCAACCCCGACGTCCGTGTGAGGGTCCCGGCGGGCGGCGCTTCGGGGCCTCCCGGAGCGCCGCCGAGGCGGCCGGCTCGGCCCGTGCGCGGGCTAGCGCTCGGCGGCCCCGCCGAGGTACCGCGCGCGGACGACTCGGGCGTGGTGTGCCTCGTGGCCGGCGACGATCCACCCGGCGGCGCGGGCGCTGAGGGCGTATCCACTGACCATCCCGACCCGGAGCAGGACGGCCTCGGGCAGCGATGCGAACAAGTCGATCGTCGAGGCACGGACGCGATCGAGTTCGTCGGCGAGGGCACCGAGCGGGCGGTCCTGCGGCATCGCGTCCCCGAGGGCGACCTCGTCGAACCCGGGCAGCGGCGTATCGTCGCCGCGGGCGATGCGGAGGGCGCGGGCGGCGAAGATCCGCTCGGTGTCCAGGACGTGCTGGGCGACGCCGGCGAGCGTCCACTTTCCGGGCGCGTAGCGGCGGACGCCGAGCGCCGGGTCGGCGTCGCGGATTAGGGCCGCCAGTGGGCGTTGGCCGAGCGCGTCGCCGAGGTCGTCGGCGGCCGCGAGGTCGATGTACTGGCCGAAGTACGGGTCGTGGGCGCCCCGCACGCGGCCGCCAGACACCCCCCCACCCGGCGACCCGCCCGCCCCGCCGGCCCCCCCGCAGACACCACCCCCGAGGGGACGCGGGGCAGGGCG
>JAAXJP010000561.1 GCA_012269805.1 Rubrivirga sp. | reverse complement strand
ATCTGAACGCATCCGGAGGATAGAGCCGCGCCCCGGACCGGATGAGGGTTTCGCTCGTTCCCGGTGCGGACGGGCGCTGTCCTGCGGCCCGTCGTCCCGATCTCCACGTCTCTCTCTTTCTACCTCCATGCCCCTCATCGCATCCGTTTCCGGCATCCGCGGCGTCTTCGGCGACGGCCTCGATCCGTCCGCGCTCGTCCGCTACGCCTCTGCGTTCGGGGCCTGGCTCCGTCAGCAGACCGAGGCGCGCCCGCTCGTCGTCGTCGGCCGCGACGGGCGCGTGACGGGCGACGTCTGCGCCCGCCTCGTGACGGCCACGCTCCAGGCCGCCGGCTGCGACGTCGTCGACGCCGGACTGGCCACGACGCCGAGCGTCGCGATGGGCGTCCTCAAGCACGACGCCGATGGGGCCGTCATCCTCTCGGCATCGCACAACCCGGCCGAGTGGAACGCGCTCAAGTTGTTGGACCGCAACGGCGAGTTCCTCGGGCCCGACGAGGGCGCCGAGGTGCTGGCGCTCGCCGACGAGGACGCGGCGGCCCACACCGTCGGCTACGAGGACCTCGGCGCGTACCAGCCCGACGATCTCCTCCCGTACCACATCGAGAAAATCCTGGAGCTTCCGTACGTCGACCCAGACGCGATCCGCGAGCGCGGGTTCAAGGTGGTCGTCGACGGGATCAACTCCGTTGGTGCGTTCGCCATCCCCGCGATGTTGGAGGCCCTCGGCGTCGGCGACGTCGAGGTGCTCAACGGCGACGTGACAGGCCGCTTCGCGCACAATCCCGAGCCGCTGCCCGCGCACCTTGACGGCATCACGTCGCGCGTGGCCGAGACGGGCGCCGACCTCGGCGTTGTCGTGGACCCGGACGCCGACCGGCTCGCGTTCGTCGAGGACGGGGGACGCTTCTTCGGCGAGGAGCTCACCCAGGTCGTCGCGGCGGACTTCCTGCTCGGGAAGAAGCAAGGGCCGGTCGGGACGAACCTGTCGTCCAGCCGCTTGGTCGAGGACGTGGCGCGGCGACACGGGCAGGAGGTGGTCCGGTCGGCCGTCGGCGAGATCCACGTCGTCCGGGCGATGCAGGAGGCCGGCGCCGTGATCGGCGGGGAGGGCAACGGCGGCGTGATTCTCCCCGACCTCCACTACGGCCGCGACGCGCTCGTGGGTGTGGCGCTCGTGCTGCAGCACCTCGCCGAGACCGGCCGGTCGCTCAGCGGCCTCCGCGCCGACTACCCGACCTACGCCATCGCCAAGCACAAGCTGCCGCTGACCGCCGACCTCGACGCCGACGCGCTCCTCGCCGCGCTCGCCCAGAAGTACGAGGGCCAGGTCTCGACGGTCGACGGCGTGAAGGTGGACCTCGACGAGGGCTGGGCCCACGTCCGGAAGTCCAACACCGAGCCGATCCTCCGCGTCTACACCGAGGCGGGCACGCCCGAGGCGGCCGACGCCCTCGCCGAGCGGTTCAAGACCGAACTCCTCGACGGATGATCCTCGGCCTCATCGCGGTCCCGCTGTTCCTGCTCTCGACGTGGGCCGCCCGCGTCGTGCAGCACCTCGCGTTCGGGTTTGTCCCGGGGTGGGCCGTGAGCGTGCCGCTGTGGGTCGCCCTCACGGTCGCGATGCAGGCCGCGGCGTCGGTCGGCGCCGTCGCGCTGCTGCTCGCCGCCGCCGGGTGGCTCGACGCGCCGCCGAGTGCCGGGCTCCTTCTGCTCCTGGCCTCCCTCGCGCTGTGGATCGTCTGGCAGCAGGCGGACGAGGCGGAGTGGGAGCGACAGACCGGGTGGATCGCAGCGCCGGACGACGTGGAAGGCCGCTGGCTCGATTCGATGTCGGAGGTCACCGCGCGGGCCGCGATGATCGGGACGGTGGCCGGGCTGGTCTTCGCCGCCGTCGTGTTTAGTTCGCCGTAGGCCCTGTGAGGTCCGCCTCGACGACTGCGCCGGCCGAGCCATCGGGGAGCCACGTCTGCTCGGACATCCGGCCGGCCCCGTCGCGGTCGACCACCAGCGCCGTCGAGACGCGCGTTCCGTAGCCGTCGGCGACGATGCGGACGGGGGAGAGGCGGCGCTCCCACTCGACCCCGACGCCGGTGTCCGGCAGCTCCGAGTCCGGCGCGTGTTCTTGGTCGTCGAGCAGCGCCAGGAGGTCCGATGGGTCCACGGGGTCAGAGCGGAGCGCGTCGCGGAGCCGCTGCCGCGCCCGGACGACCTTCGGCCAGGGGGTGTCGAGCCGGTCGTTCGAGAGGCCGTAGACGCCGCGGCCCAGCTCCAGCATCTCGTCGTGCCGCGTGGACACGACCCGGACTGACTCGGCGTCGCCGACGACGAGGTTGAACCCGTCATACGCATCCCGTTCGGCGTGGACCGCCTCGGCGTAGGCCTCGGCAGGGTCGCCCGAGCGGAGAAAGTCGGCGACGAGGGCACCTCGAGAGCGCGTGCTGGGACGAGGGGTCCGCGGGTCGCGGACGTTCGTCAACACGGCCCACCGGCCGGAGCGGGTCGCGCCGAGCCACGTGCCGCCGGCTTCGAGATCACGGCCGGCGAGCACGTCGGGCGCGTCGTCCCACCACTCGAGTGGCGCCGCCGGGCGCGCGAACGCCTCGTCCCGGTTTCCCATCAGCACGAGCCGGTGCCGGGGGTGGGCGTCGAGGGCGAAGGCGACGAGGCACACGGCGGGCGGGGTCCGGGAGGGGAGCGGTCAGACTGCGACGGCGGCCGTCTCGGCCGGCGCAGCGATGGGGGCGGCCAGCGTCTCGGAGGCCCAGACGATCAGGCCGATCCAGATCAGGTCCGTCACCAGCAGGTGGACGAGCTGGAGCCAGATCGGGGCCATCAGCGCCACGTTGAGCGCGCCGAGGGCCATCTGTCCGACGAACGCGCCCAGGATCGCCATGCCGAGCGTGTCCGCCCCGCCCGACGCGCGCGTCGCGACGACGGCACCGCCGACGACGGCGAGCGCGACGAACGCCATCGTGGGGTGGAACACACGGGCGCCTACGAGCGCAGCCACGACGGGGTCCGTGGCGGGGTCGAGGCCGCCCCCGAGGACGAGCGTGTCGCCGAGCGCCGTGATGGCGCCGCCGGCCCCGAGGATCAGCACGGACAGCAGTGCCGCGCCGGCCCAGGCCACCTCGGCGCGGAGCCCGAGGCGGGGCGGATCGGCGCCCTCGGACCACCACGCGGCGAGGGTCAGCGCCCCGAGCAGGAGGAACGTGTTGGCGAGGTGGGCCGCCATCCACACGGCGCGGCCGATCGACGGGTTGTAGGCGACGTACTCGAACAAGACGAGGCCGGCGCCGATCGCGCCTTCCGTCACCATAAAGACGAGGGAGGCCACGGCGGCCTTGCGAACGGGCGAGCCCTTCTCCGTCCCGCGGAACGCGACGACGACGAGCGCGATCGCCGCGAACCCCGCCAACGCGCTCGTGACTCGGTGGCCGAACTCGACGATCGTGTTGAGCGTCGGCGCCGTCGGGATCACATCGCCATTGCACAGTGGCCAGTGGTCGCCACAACCCGCCCCGGAGCCCGACGCGCGGACGAACGCGCCCCACAGAATGACGAGAACCGTGTAGCCCAGGACGCCCCAGGCGACGCGCGATACGGTGCGGGGAGAGACGGTCAGCATAGCACTTGAGTCACGAACACGCGGTCGTCGCGGTCGACGGCCCCGCCGGTTCCGTGGGTGGCCGAAACACGGTCGAGGAGGTCGCGGCGGTGGGCCCGCGCGATGCGGGTCGGCGCGGCGGCCCCCCGCAATGGGGCCTCAGCAGTCGCCCTCCGAGCGCCGTTGGCCCGGTCGTGGACGTTCCTCGCCGGGTTGCCGAGGTCGGCCCGCTCGGCGGCGCGGGCGGGCGCCCGGTGGCCGACGCCCGCCTCGGACGTCGGGAGGACGCAGCCGACCAGAAGGACGAAGGGGATCAACCGGCGCATGAGGGATCAACGACCATCGGGTGTCAAGGGTAGGGCCGGGGCGCCGGAGTTCGCGTGAAGGATGAGCGCGCCGGTGGGTGCGCCGAGGTGGGCCGATCGCACGAAAAAGGGCGGCCCTCGCGAGAGGGCCGCCCCATGGCGGGGCCCGCCTCGGTAGCTCCGCGGGGAGACCGAGGCGGGCAGAGCCAGGCCGGACTAGAAGTCCATCCCGCCGCCCATGCCGCCCATGCCGCCGCCGGCGGGCATGGCCGGCTCGGGCTCCGGCTTGTCCACGACGACCGTCTGGGTCGTCAGCAGCAGGCCGGCCACCGAGGCGGCGTTCTCGAGCGCCGTGCGCGTGACCTTCGTCGGGTCGACGACGCCCATACTAAGGAGGTTGCCGTACTCCTCGGTCCGGGCGTTGAAGCCGTAGTCGGCCTCGCCGTCCTTGACCTTCTGGACCACGACCGAGCCCTCGAGCCCGGCGTTGTTGACGATCTGGCGGAGCGGCTCCTCGAGCGCGCGGCGCACGATGTTGACGCCGATGTTCTGGTCCGCGTTGTCGGCCTCGAAGCCCTCGAGGGCCTTCAGGCCGCGGACGAGCGCGACGCCGCCACCGGGGACGATGCCCTCCTCGACGGCCGCACGGGTCGCGTGGAGCGCGTCCTCGACGCGGGCCTTCTTCTCCTTCATCTCCGGCTCCGTCGCGGCGCCGATCTTGAGGACGGCCACGCCGCCGGACAGCTTGGCGAGCCGCTCCTGGAGCTTCTCGCGGTCGTAGTCCGACGTCGTCGAGTCGATCTGCTGCTTGATCTGGTTGATCCGAGCCGTGATCGTGTCCTGCGTGCCGGCGCCGTCGACGAGGGTG
>JAAXJP010000077.1 GCA_012269805.1 Rubrivirga sp. | reverse complement strand
CCCCATGCCCTCCCCATGATCGTCCTCGGCATCGACCCCGGCACGCGGACCGCCGGCTTCGGCGTGGTCGAGGTCGAGGGGAATCGCGAGCGCGCGCTCGACTTCGGCACCATCGACCTGCCGGAGACCATGGACCACACGCTCCGGCTCCAGCGGATCTACGACCGGATCCTCGAACTGGCGGACGAGCACAAGCCCGACGAGGCGGCCGTCGAGGTCCCGTTCCTCGGCCACAACGTCCAGTCGATGCGGAAGCTCGTGCGCGTCGAGGCCACGGTGATGCTGGCGGCGATGCACCGCGAGATCCCGGTCGCGCAGTACGCGCCGGCCGAGGTCAAGAAGGCCGTGACCGGGAAGGGCCGCGCGGCAAAAGAGCAGGTCGCGTTCATGGTCCGCGCGATCCTCGGCCTCAAGGACTCCGGCGCGCTCGACGCCAGCGACGCCCTCGCGGTTGCGCTCTGCCACGCCCGCCGCGCGACGACGGGCCCCGCCAGCGGCGCGCCGAAGGACTGGGCCGCGTTCATCAAGGCCAACCCCGGCCGCGTCCGCTAGCCGTGTCGGCCCGGCCCTTCCGCCTCGGCGACGCGCTCGCCGCCCTCGGCCGGACGCCTGCCGTCCTCCGCGCGCTCCTCCAGCCGCTCCCCGAGGCGTGGCACGACGCCGACGACGGGCCGGGCACCTGGACGCCCCGCCAGGTCGTCGCCCATCTGTTGGACGGCGAGCGGACCGACTGGACCGTTCGGGCCCGCTCGATCCTCGACCCCGGGGAGGGCCGGCCGTTCACTCCATACGACCGCGAGGCGTCCGTTGCCGAGGCGCACCGCCAGCCGCTCGCCGACCTGCTCGACGCGTTCGAGTCGGCGCGCGCCGCCAACGTCGCGTGGCTCCGTGACACCGACCCGTCGGAGTCGGACCTGAGCCGAACAGGCGCTCACCCCGCGCTGGGCCGCGTGACGCTCCGCCAGCTCCTGGCGACGTGGGTCGCGCACGACCACGGCCACGTCCTCCAGATCGCGCGGACGCTGGCGCGGCAGTACCGCGACGAGGTCGGGCCGTGGGCGGCCTACCTCTCCGTCCTCGGCGGTCGGTAGCGCCGAGGGCCTCCGCCTCGGCACCGAGGCGGGCTAGGTCGTGCCGAGACCGCGCTCCTCGTCCCGCACGCGGACGACGTCGGCCACCTCCCGCGGGTCGAGCGTCCGGTTGCTGAGGGCCACGGCCAGCTCGGCGACCTGCTCGGCCTTCTGGGGGGCCTGGCTCCACTCCGGGTGCGCGTTCTCGATGAGCGACACCAGGATGCGGACGTAGGGGAAGCGCTCTTCGGCGGACGGCAGCGCGGCGAGGGCCTCGGCGAAGAGCTGGGCGTTCCGGCCGACCTGGCGGTCGAGGATGCGGCGGTCGTAGACCATGGAGACGGGAGGGGAGAGGGGACCCCGGCGGGGCACCGCTATACTACGGGCGGTCGCCGACAGTTCGGAGAGACCGTCCGCACGGACCGATGCCTGCCCCCTCCACCGCCGCCTACCCGAACCCGCGCCCGCCGTACCGGCTGGAGCTGCTGCCCATCGTGCCGCCGTACTACCGGCGCGCGCGGGCCACGGAGGTCCACAAGGGCGAGCTCGTCTACTACGGCCCGGCCCCGGCCTTCTACGGCGTCGGCGAGGTGCTCTCGCAGACGGAAGAGCACGTCCTCGTCGACTTCCGGGGGACCGGGCAGCTGGGCGTCCACCAAGAGTCGCTCGAGCCGCAGTACGTCCTCCCGATCCCGGACGACCGGGCGGGTCTGATCTAGAGGCGGCCACCCCGGACTGACTTCGCCGACCTGGCGGTTCAGCGCCGAGGCGAGTGGGCTCAGATCCCGAGGTCGATCCCGAGGCGGCGGAACGTGGCCGGCGGCTCATAGCGGGCCTCGAAGGTCCCTTGGGCCTCGCCGAGGACGCGCCGCGTCGGCGAGGCGACCGTCAGGCCGTCGGCGTCGAACTCGAACGAGCCGACGAGGAAGCCGTAGCTGTCGACGCTCGTGAGCGCGAGCGTCCCCTCGACCCCCCGGAGCACGACGCCGAACGCCTCCAGCGGGTCGTCGGCGTCGTCGACGCGGGCGATGGTCGCGGCGACGGACCGGTCCTGCTCGGTCGCGATGGCGTAGGCGCCGACGCCGGGCCGGGCGCCGGAGCGACGGAAGAGGACGTAGTCGTACTCGTCGCGGTCGCTCTCGTAGAGGTCGCCCACGAACAGGCCGAGCACGAACTCCGGCCCGGACGCGGTCTCGACGATTGTGTAGACCGCCTCGCCGTCGACCGCCCGCGCCTCAGCGTCCACTTCGACGCGCCCGACGAACTCGCCGAGCAGGCTGTCCTCGGTGTCGCAACCGGTGATGGCAAGCAGGGCGACCAAGAACGAGAGAGAGAGGAGGCGGTGCATGAGAATGGGGTGCGGCGCCGGGGGGACCGGAGTAACCTCCGCGGACGAGGTGCGTAACCGACGCTCTCTCGCACCGTTCCCCCCGCGACGACGACTTAATGACTTCCGCTCTACGTCTCGAAAACGTGACCAAACGCTATGGGCAAACGGTCGCGGTGGATGGCGTGTCCTTCGAGGCCGAGCCCGGGCGGCTGTTCGGCCTCCTCGGCCCGAACGGGGCGGGGAAGACGTCGACGATCCGGATGGTCACCTACATCACGACGCCGGACGCGGGGACGATCACGCTCGGCGGCGAGCCCGTCGGGCCCGCGACGCAGGCGCGGATGGGGTACCTCCCCGAGGAGCGCGGGCTGTACCGGAAGCTGGCCGTCGGCGAGCAACTCGTCTACCTCGCTCGGCTCAAGGGGATGGCCGAGGCCGACGCGAAGGCCGCCGTCCGTCGCTGGCTCGACCGGTTCGACGCCGGCGCGTGGGCGGGAAAAAAGACCGAGGAGCTCTCGAAGGGCCAGCAGCAAAAGGTCCAGTTTATCTCGACCGTCGTCCACGACCCGTCGCTCGTCATCCTCGACGAGCCGTTCTCCGGGCTCGACCCCATCAATGCCGACCTCCTCGTCGAGGTGATCGGCGAGCTCCGCGAGGCCGGGCGGACGGTCCTCTTCGCGAGCCACCGGATGGAGTCCGTCGAGGCCCTCTGCGACGACCTCTGCCTGATGGCGAACGGCCGCGTGGTCCTCTCGGGCACGCTCCGCGAGGTCAAGCGGCGGTTCGGCCGCGACACGGTCTCGGTCGCGTTCGACGGCGACGGCGGCTGGCTCGACCCGCTCGCCGAGGCGGGCGCGGTCCGCGTCTTGAACCGGACCGAGGGGCTCGTCACGGTCCGCCTCGGGGAGGCCACGGCCCCCCGCGAGGTGCTCCAGGCGGCGCGCGGCGGCGGCGTCGAGATCGACCGGTTCGAGGTCCACGAGCCGCCGCTCTCCGACATCTTCCGGCAAGCGGTCCAGGGCGCCGGGGAGCAACGGCGCGCGAGTGCGGGCGCGCCGGCCCCCGTGGCCGACGCGGTCGACGCCTGACTCACCGCGTCCCGACGTGTTACTGGTCCCCTCCCTGATTCTGTGAACAAGACCCTCCTCATCGCCAAGAGCGAGTACCTCCGGCGCGTCCGGTCGAAGTGGTTCGCCGTGGCGACGCTGGCCGTCCCGCTCCTCGCCATCGGCGTGTTCTTGCTGCCGATGATCGCGTTCTCGTCGGGCGGCGGCGTCGACCGGGTGGCCGTCGTGGACGACGCCGGGCTGGCCGACGCGCTGGTCGAGGCGCTCCAGGGCCGGGCCGCGGTCGAGGTGTCCGACGCGCCGCTCGACACGCTCCGCGCGCGGGTCCTGGCCGACGAGATCGACGGCGTGCTCGTGCTGCCGGCCGGCCTGGTCGAGGGCGACGCCGAGGCGGAGGTCCGCTACCTCTCGCGCGGCGGGCTCGACGCGGGCGACGGCGTGCGCGGCGCCGTCCGCGAGGTGGTGCGGCGGGCGCGGGCCGGGGCCGCCGGCGCCAGCCCGGCCGCCCTCGCCGCCTACGAGTCCGACGTGGCCCTCCGCCTCGTGACCGTCTCCGAGAGCGGCGACGAGGCGGACGCCGCCGTCGGCCGGTTCCTGCTCGCCAACGTGCTCAGCCTCTTGATGTACCTCGCCATCCTCGTGTTCGGGATGATGGTGATGCGCGGCGTGATCGAGGAGAAGGCGAACCGGATCGTCGAGGTCATCGCGTCCAGCGTCCGCCCGTTCGAGCTGATGATGGGGAAGGTGCTCGGGATCGGAGCCGTCGGGCTGAGCCAACTCCTCGTGTGGGGGGCGCTGACGTTCGGGCTCAGCCTCGCGGCCGGCCCGCTCCTCCTGGCGTTCGTCCCCGAGGCGGCCGGCGGTGGGGGCGAGGCGCCGTTCGGACCGGAGGCCGTCGGGGCGATCGTCGACCCCGGCCTGCTCGTCGCGTTCGTCCTGTTCTTCCTCGGCGGCTACCTGCTCTACTCGAGCCTGTTCGCGGCCGTCGGCAGCGCGGTCGACCAGGAGTCCGACGCGCAGAGCCTCCAGACGGTCGTGATCCTGCCCATCATGATCCCGCTCCTGTTCCTGTCGTTCGTGGCGAGCGACCCGGACGGCGGGCTCGGCGTGTTCCTGTCGCTCTTCCCCCTCACGTCGCCGATCCTGATGGTCGTGCGGATGGCCGTGACCGACGTGCCCGTGTGGCAGGTCGCGCTCGCGCTCGCGCTCCTCGCGGTGGCGTTTGTGGGGATGATCGCCCTCGCGGCGCGCGTCTACCGCGTTGGGATCCTGATGTACGGGAAGAAGCCGTCGCTGGCCGAGCTCTGGCGCTGGGTCCGGACGGCCTGACTC
>JAAXJP010000209.1 GCA_012269805.1 Rubrivirga sp. | reverse complement strand
GCCACGCTCCACGCCCAGAGGGCAGGGGCGGTCGTCCGCTTCGCCGCGGACTCGGCCCGGGTGGTGCTGGCGTCTCCGCCGGCCGTCCGGACGAGGACCACCGCTCGCGACGGCGGCCGGGCCTACGTGACGGAGTGGGCCGACGCCCTCGCCCTCGCGCCCGGCGAGCCCGCCCACGTCGACCTCGCCGTCTCCGCCTACTTCGACGCCGCCGACCAGGCCCGCGACCGCCCCGCCCTCGCGGCGGTGTGGGCCGACCCCGCCCGCGCGTTCGCCGAGAACGAGCGGCGCTGGCGGCGCTACCTCGCGCCCACCGACCCCGGCGGGCACCCCTGGCTCGAGGACCCGGCCAACCGCACGCTCGCGGTCAAGGCCGTCCAGACCCTCCTCACCAACTGGCGCAGTCCGGCCGGCCACCTCTACCACGCCGGGCTGTTCCCGTCGTACGCGTACCGGGGGTTCCACGGCGTCTGGTCGTGGGACTCATGGAAGCACGCCGTGGCCCTCGCCCCCGTCGCGCCGGACCTGGCCAAGGACCAGCTCCGCGTCATGTTCGACTACCAGAACGCCGCGGGCATGGTCCCCGACGTCATCTACCGCGACAGCACGGAGAACAACTGGCGGGACACCAAGCCGCCCCTGGCCGGCTGGGCCGTCTGGGAGATCTACCGGGAGACCGGGGACCTCGGCTTCCTCGAGGAGATGTACCCCAAGCTCACGGCCTACCACCGCTGGTGGTACGCCGACCGCGACCACGACGGCAACGGACTCGCCGAGTACGGGTCCACCGACGGCACGCGCATCGCCGCCGCCTGGGAGAGCGGGATGGACAACGCCGTCCGGTTCGACGACGCCGTCATGGTCCAGAACGGGCCGGGCGCCTGGTCGCTCAACCAGGAGTCGGTCGACCTCAACGCCTACCTCTACGCCGAGAAGCTCTTTCTGGCCCAGATGGCCGACGCGCTGGGCCGCCCGGCCGGAGCGGTCGTCTGGCGCTGGGGCGCCGAGACGCTCCGGGCCCAGATCCAGCGGCTCATGTTCGACGACGAGACGGGGTACTTCTACGACATCCGCCTCGAGGACAAGACGCCCATCCGCGTCCAGGGGCCCGAGGGCTGGATCCCGCTCTGGGCCGGCGTCGCCACTCCGGTCCAGGCCGAGGGCGTCCGCCGGGTGATGATGGACCCCGACGTCTTCTTTACGAGGGTCCCGTTCCCGACCCTCGCCGCCGACCACCCCGCCTTCGACCCCCAGGACGGGTACTGGCGCGGCCCCGTCTGGCTCGACCAGGCCTACTTCGGCGTGAGGGGACTCGAGCGCTACGGGTTCGAGGAGGACGCCCGACGCGCCACCGAACGGCTGCTCGACGCTCCGGCAGGGGTCCGACTGAAGGGGGTGCCGATCCACGAGAACTACCACCCCGTCACGTCCGAAGGGCTGAACGCCGCCCACTTCAGCTGGTCGTCGGCCCACTACCTCCTCCTCCTCACCGGCCGGTAGAGAGGCGACCCGGGCGGGCGCCCGTCTGCCCCAGACGGCGGGGGCGGACGAAGGCCCTTGACGGTTCCTTCGTGATATACTAGGTTTATATCAACCCGTTCAGTCAGACTTGAACCGGTTCATCAGGAAGCATCTCGGTCCAGACCCCGTGCCATCTCCCCCGCCAGCCCCATGACCACGCAGCCCTCCCTGCCGACACGGACGCCGAGACAGGTCGGCCGTGGCCCCCTCCTCGCCCTGCTCGTCCTGTTCGCCGCCGCCGCGGGCCCGACCATGGCCCAGGACGCCCCCCTCACCATCCGGGGGACGGTGACCGACGCGGAGAGCAGTCAGCCCCTCCCGGGCGTCAACGTCCTCGTCAAGGGGACCAGCCGCGGGACGGCCTCCGCCGGCGACGGGACCTACGAGCTGCGCGCGGCCGCCGCCGACACCCTCGTGTTCCGGTTCATCGGCTACGTGACCCAGGAGGTCGCCGTCGACGGGCGGACGACGATCGACGTCGCGCTGGAAGAGGACAGCGGGCTGCTCAACGAGGTCGTCGTGATCGGCTACGGCACCCAGGAGCGCGGCGACCTCACCGGGGCCGTCAGCTCCGTGAACGTCGAGAACCTCGAGCGGCTGCCCGGGGCCGTGACCTCGAACCTCCTCCAGGGCCAGGTCGCCGGGGTCAGCGCCACGATCGGCTCGGGGCAGCCGGGTCAGAGCGCCGTCGTCGACATCCGCGGCGTCGGTACGCTCGGCGACAACGAGCCCCTCTACATCATCGACGGGGTGCCCGGCGACATCGACGACGTCAACCCCACCGACATCGCCTCGATCGACGTGCTCAAGGACGCCTCGTCCGCCGCCATCTACGGCAGCCGCGCCGCCAACGGGGTCATCATCATCACGACCCGCCGGGGGGCCCCCGACGGGCTCCGGGTCACCCTCAACACCTACGCGGGCGTCCAGAGCCTCGGCAACCGGATCGACCTGGCCAACCGGGCCGAGTACGACCAGATCACCCGCCAGATGTTCGAGAACGCCGGCGTCGAGCCGCCCGCCTACGTCCTCGGCGGCGACTACGCTGACACCGACTGGCAGGACGAGTTCTTCAGCCCGGGCCCCGAGCAGAAGTACGACCTCAGCATCGCCGGCGGCACCGAGGACCTCTCCTTCTACGTTTCCGGCGGCTACTTCGACCAGGAGGGCATCGCCCTCGGGACCGGCCACGAACGGGTCAACCTCCGCGTCAACTCCGACGTCACCAAGGGCCGGTTCACCTTCGGCGAGTCGCTGGGCCTCTCGCGGAGCAACACGGACTACCTCACCTTCGAGGGGGCCGGCGGCGGGTACGGCATCCTCTACGAGATGGCCAACATGCTCCCGCACACCCCCGTCCGGAACGAGGACAACCCGGGCGGCTTCGCCAACCCCCCCCACCCGCAGATGCCGCAGTCCACGAACCCCGTCGGGCTCGAATCCCTCGTGACGAGCGTCGACGAGGTCGACGAGCTCCAGGCCAACGTCTACGGGAAGGTCGAGCTCATCGAGGGCCTCACGTTCGAGCAGCGCCTCGGCGCCGACGTCAACGAGTACTACGGCAACTACTTCGCCCCGGTGTACTTCATGGGGCCCCAGGTCCAGAACCTCACCAACAACGTCTCCAACACGCGGTCCCGGTTCACGCACACGACCTGGAACAGCCTCCTCTCCTACGACGGGCTCACGGGCCTCCACAAGTACTCGGCGCTCCTGGGCTACTCCCAGGAACGCGAGCTCTTCGAGAGCACGGGGGCCAACGTGGAGAACACGCCCTCCGACGTCCTCCGGACCCTCGGGGCCGGCACGGAGAACCCCGGCGTGTTCGGGTCGAAGCGGGAGACCGCCCTCCGCTCCCAGTTCGGCCGGCTCACCTACGCCTACGCCAGCCGCTACCTCCTCACGCTCAACGTCCGCCGCGACGGGTCGTCCCGGTTCGCCGCCGACAACCAGTACGGCGTGTTCCCCTCGGTCGGGGTGGGCTGGCGCGTCAGCTCGGAGCCCTTCTTCTCCCTCGACGCCGTCAGCAACCTGAAGGTCCGCGCCAACTGGGGCCGCCTGGGCAACCAGGAGATCGGGGACTACCTCTTCAGCCCGACCATCACGACCAACACGAACGCGCTCAACTACGTCTTCGGCGACGAGGTCTACATCGGCGGGCTCGTCACCGCCTTCGCCTCCCCCGACATCCGCTGGGAGACGACGACCTCGTTCGGCGTGGGCCTCGACCTCGGCCTGCTCGGCGACGCCCTCACCCTCACGGCCGACTACTACGACAACGAGACGACCGACATGCTCGTCTTCGTCCCGATCCCGTCCTCGACCGGGGCCGGCAGCCCGCTCACCAACGGGGGCGCCCTGGCCACGCAGGGCGTCGAGGTCGCCCTCCAGTTCCGCGACCGCGAGGGGGCCTTCACCTACGACGTCACCGCCACCGCCGCCACCTCGCGCAACCGGGTGACCCAGCTCGGCTTCGAGGGCGAGACGTTCACCGGCGGGTTCGTCGAGTACGGCACGCACCCGACCACGCGCACTGAAGTCGGCCGCGAGGTGGCCGGGTTCTACCTCTACCAGACCGACGGGCTCTTCCAGAGCCAGGCCGAGGTCGACGCCCACGTCGGGACCGACGGCGCCCTGCTCCAGCCCAACGCGGCCCCGGGCGACGTCCGGTTCGCCGACGCCAACGGCGACGGCGTCCTCGACGACGACGACAAGGTCTACTTCGGGAGCGCGGCCCCGGACCTCGAGTACGGCCTCACTTTCAATGCGTCCTATGGCGCTTTCGACGTCAGCACGTTCGTCCAGGGCACGCTCGGGAACCAGATGTACAACGCGATGAAGTTCCTGACCCACCGGACCGACCGGAACATCAACCACGCGGCCGAGCTCGTCGACGCGTGGACGCCCGAGAACACGGACACCGACATCCCCCGCAACATCTCGGGGGACCCGAACAACAACGCGCGGCCGTCGGACCGCTTCCTGGAGGACGCCTCCTACCTCCGCCTCCGCAACCTCCAACTCGGCTACCGGGTCCCCGAGCGCCTAGCCGCCACGGCCGGCGTCGCGAGCCTCCGGGTCTACGCCTCCGCGGAGAACCTCCTCACAGTCACGGGCTACTCCGGCTTCGACCCGGCCGTGACCAACTTCTCGCTCTTCCGGCGGGGCGTGGACAGCGGGCTCTACCCGCCCTCGCGGAAGGTCCTCGTCGGGCTCCAGGCCCGCTTCTAGCCCGGACCTACGCCGGGGACTCCGTCCCCCATTGATCCCCCTACCCCCCCGAC
>JAAXJP010000265.1 GCA_012269805.1 Rubrivirga sp. | reverse complement strand
TCTTTTTTTTTCAACCCCCCCCCGCGCCGGGGGGGGGGGGGCCTATAACGGCGCGGGCTCCGTCGCCCTCCGGACCCGCCTCGACGAGCGCCTGGAGAAGGTCGGCCTCGGCGCGGGCGGCCTGCGCGGCGGCGCGGGCGCGCTGCCGGTCGGCGTCGGCGGTCTCGAACGCGGCGCGCGCCGCGTCGCGGTCCTCGGCGGCTCGTGCGAGCGCGGCGTGCGCCTTGTCGAGGGCGGCCTCGGCGTCGTCGAGGCCGGCGGTGTCGCCGGGCTCGGGCGCGGCGGCCAACTGGCGGCGCTCGGAGGCGACGCGCTCGGCGTCCTGTTCCAGGAACGCGCGGCGGTCGCGGGCGCGCTCGACGGCCCGCTCGGCGTCGCGGAGCGCCGCCACGGCCTCCGCCGCCGTCGCCCGTGCCGACTGCGCCTTCTGACGCGCCTGCTCGGCCGCGTCGCGCGCGTCGGTCCGCTCGCCTTCCGCCACGAGGAGCGCCGCGTCGCGTTCGGCGAGCGCGGCCTCGGCCGTCTCGATCCGCTCGGCCGCGTCTGTCTCCTCGCGCTCGGCGTCGGTCGCCCGGGCGGCGTCGGCGTCGCGCTCGCGCGCGATCCGGTCGAGGGCCCGCCGCCCGGCCGATTGGCGCTCGTCGCCGAGCCGGATCTCGGCCTCCAGCTTCTGGACGGTCTCCGCGTGCGTCTGGAGCGCCCGGGCCGCCTGCGCCATGTCCTGCTCGAGCCCCACGAGCGCCGTCCGCGCCTCCTCGATCTGGGCCTCGCCCGCGGCCACCTTCGCCCCGAGCCCCTCCGCCTCGGTGCCCTTTTCCCGAACCGCGGCCTCGAGCCGATCGCGCTCGTCCTGGAGCCGGGCGACGTCGTGCGCCGCGAGCGCCAACTCGAGCCGGCGGAGGCGCGTCGCCAGCCGCTCGTGCCGCGCGGCCTTCTGCGCCTGGCGACTCAGCGAGCGGACCTGCTTGTCGACCTCCTCGATGATGTCGTCGAGGCGGGTGAGGTCGGCCTGGGTGGTCTCGAGCTTGCGGAGGGCCTGCTTCCGGCGACGCTTGTACTTCGTCACGCCGGCGGCCTCCTCGAACAGCCGGCGGCGGTCGTCGGCCTGCTCCGAGAGGATGTCCTCGACCATCGACAGCTCGATGACGGAATAGGCCCCGGCCCCCATGCCGGTGTCCATGAACAGGTCGAGGATGTCGCGGAGGCGGCAGACCGTCCCGTTCAAGAGGTACTCCGAGTCGCCGTTGCGGTAGAGCCGGCGCGTGACCGTGACCTCCGAGTACTCGGTCGGGAGGACGCCGCGCGTGTTCTCGACGGTCAGCGAGACCTCGGCCATGCCGAGCGGCTTCTTCCCCGACGACCCGTTGAAGATGACGCCGGCCATCGACTCGCTCCGGAGCATCCGCGACCGCTGCTCGCCGAGCACCCACCGCACGGCGTCGATCACGTTCGACTTGCCGCACCCGTTGGGCCCGACGATGGCCGTCACGCCCGGGGAGAAGTCCACGGAGGTCTTCTGGGCGAAGCTCTTAAAGCCGTGGAGGTCGAGCCGGCTGAGGTACACGAGGCGGGGTCCGGGGGAAGCCCAGAAGATACCGACGAGCCGGGGCACCTCCGGGAGGTCCGGGCCCAGGCGACTCCGTCTCCCACGGTCCCGAGGCGGGGCCTCTCATTGGTGAGCGTCGAGCCACTCCCTCCGCGGCGGGCCCCGGCGTGGCATCTGCCGACCACCGGGGCCGCCCCGAAGGGCGAGGCGCGGGGTCCCACCACGGCCCCCGCGCCTCAGAGCCGCTGCGCAAGACGTCGTGCGGCGGCTTCCCTGCTTTCTACCTACGGCCCACCGGCCGATTCGTGTCGCCTGGCCGTCGGATTCACAAACCGGCCGCGGAGGAACGCCGAGCCCACCGGGGCCCCGTGTGGGCAGAGGCGGGCGCCGCGCAAGTCGGTGCCCCACAGGGACGTCGGGCGAAAACCCGTCGCCCCCTTGACCCGTCGTAGAGTTCGGCGATATCGTGAAGGCAACCGACCGGCGCCCTGCCTTGATCCGGAATCTCACCAACGCCAATCGCAATCCCGTCTCCCGGAGGAGGCGTGAGAGCCGGCGTGCGTTGGTCTGAGGCAGACCCCACACACCGTATCGAGCGGCCCCTCCACTCCCGGAGGGGCCGCTTTTTTTTGCCTGCGCGAGCGGGCTCGCCCCAACCCTCCCGAGCCATGTGCTCCATCCTCGGACTCCTCGACCTCTCCACCGACCCCGCCGCCGCGCGACAGACGGCCGTCCGCCTGAGCGGGCTCCAGCGGCACCGCGGCCCCGACTGGTCGGGCGTCTACGCGACCGACAAGGCCGTGCTCGCGCACGAGCGCCTCGCGATCGTCGACGTCATCAACGGCGCGCAGCCGCTGCTCAACCCCGAGGGCACGCACGCGCTCGCGGTCAACGGCGAGATCTACAACCACCGCGAGCTCCGCGCCGGCCTCAGCGAGCCGTTCGAGTTCCAGACCGACTCCGACTGCGAGGTCATCCTGGCGCTTTACCGAGAGCACGGGGCCGACTTTCTCGACATGCTGGTCGGCACCTTCGCCTTCGTCCTCTACGACGCCGAGCAGGACCGGTACCTCATCGCGCGGGACCCGATGGGCGTGATGCCGCTCTACACCGGCCGCGACGAGCACGGGACGCTCTTGGTGGCGAGCGAGATGAAGGCGCTCGTGCCCGTCTGCAAGCAGATCGAGACGTTCCCTCCGGGCCACGTGCTCGACAGCAAGGTCGGCGACCCGGTCCGCTACTACACGCGCGACTGGATGGAGTACGAGCCCGTCAAGGACAACGACGCCCGGGCCGAGGACGTCCGCGCGGCGCTCGACGCGGCCGTCAAGCGCCAACTCATGACCGACGTGCCCTACGGCGTGCTCCTGTCGGGCGGACTCGACTCGTCGATCACGGCGGCGCTCGCCCAGAAGTACTCCCACAAGCGGATCGAGGCCGACGACCAGCAGGAGGCGTGGTGGCCGCATCTCCACTCGTTCGCCATCGGGCTGGAGGGCAGCCCGGACCTCGCGGCGGCCAAGGAAGTGGCCGAGTACATCGGGACGGAGCACCACACGCTCCACTTCACGGTCGAGGAGGGGATGGACGCGATCCCGGAGGTCATCCGCCACCTCGAGACCTACGACGTGACGACGATCCGCGCGGCGACGCCGATGTACCTCATGGCCCGGCGGATCAAGGCGATGGGGATCAAGATGGTCCTCTCGGGCGAGGGCTCCGACGAGATCTTTGGCGGCTACCTCTACTTCCACAAGGCGCCCGACGCCCAGCAGTTCCACGAGGAGACCGTCCGGAAGCTCGACCGGCTCCACCTGTTCGACTGCCTCCGCGCCAACAAGGCGATGGCGGCGTGGGGCGTCGAGGCCCGCGTCCCGTTTTTGGACCAGCGGTTCATGGACGTCGCGATGCGCCTGAACCCCGAAGCGAAGCGCCCGACCGATGGCAAGATGGAGAAGCACATCCTCCGCGAGGCGTTCGAGGACATGCTCCCGGCGTCGGTCGCGTGGCGCCAGAAGGAGCAGTTCTCCGACGGCGTCGGCTACTCGTGGATCGACTCGCTGAAGGACTGGGCCGAGCGCGAGGTCACGGACGAGCAGATGGCCAGCGCCGCGTTCCGCTTCCCGATCCACACGCCGGACACGAAGGAGGGCTACCTCTACCGGTCGATCTTCGAGGAGCACTACCCGCACGACGCCTGCGCGCGGACGGTCCCGAGCGGCAAGTCCGTCGCGTGCTCGACGCCGGAGGCCCTCGCGTGGGACGCCTCGTTCGAGGCCTCCGCGGACCCGAGCGGTCGGGCCGTCGCGGGTGTCCACGTCGAGGCGTACTGACCCGATGTCGCCCGCCGCGGCGTCTCCGCGGCGCGCCCGAGGCGGGCGGGCCCGTTAGTCGGCGGGCGCGCCCCCGGCGAGGAGAGGGGCGCCGGCGAAGGCGTCCGCGCCCGGCCCCTGCGCGGCGACGGCGTAGCACACGTCGCCCTCGCAGCCGCGGACGACGAGGCCGGCCGACGCGCGGTCCGGTGTGTCGACCGCGACGAATGCGGAGCCGACGGTCGCGGCCAGCGGCGCCGCGAGCGGGAGCCGGTCGGCGTCGACCCGTTCGAACGTGACGGACGGCGACTGGCGCTGGATGCCGACGCCGCGACGGAACAGGAACCGCTTGACCGCGGAGAGCCCGCGGTGCGTCTCGACAACCACGTAGGTGTTGGGGCTCGGTCCGTCGGCCGTCCCGATCCGCGCGAAGACCTGGACGGAGGTCTTGGCGTCGAGGGCCGTCTCGCCGACCGTCTCGAAGTCCGCCGGGAGGGTGAGGACGAGCGGCGCCGAGGGGAGCCGGTGGACGCGGTCGGGCTGGGCGTGCGCCGCGGCGGCGCAAATGGCGAAGAGCAGGAGGGCGCGCATCGGCCGAGGGGCGGAGGGGACCCTGTATCGTAGCAGAGTCGCGCCGCGCCGCCGGCGGTCATTCAGGGCGCGGATCGGGAACGACAGAGTTCCCCGTTGGCCGCGTGGCCGAGATCCGGTCAGTCGGGGAGCCGGAGGTTGCGGACCACCTCGGTCGCCTCGGCCTTGATCTCGCCGCTGCCGAGGCTCGCGAGCGCGCCGCCGACCTCCTGTCCGCTGCGGACGAGGTCAGTGTTCCTCGTCCCGTCCCGCCGCGTCACGCCGAGGTACTTGAGGCACTCGATAAAGCGGCCATAGTTGCCGGTACCGTAGAGCCGGGCGTGGAGGTGGGGGTGGCCGTTGTCATGGCCGTTCCCTTGTTCAGCGTGAACGGA
>JAAXJP010000456.1:452-4829 GCA_012269805.1 Rubrivirga sp. | reverse complement strand
GGCCGGGCTCGGCCACTTGTCGAGGCGGCAGACGCCGTGCTTGTGCCACGCCTTCATCGCACCGCGCGCGCTCGACCCCTCGTACGCCTCCCCCTCCCACTCGTCGTAGCGCTTGGCCAGCTCGTAGAACATGTGGCAGCTCACGCGGTCGGCGTCGGCGAGGGGCATGGCCTTCTCGCCCTGCCGCCGGTGCAGCAGGTAGTGGGCGACGGTGGCCAAGGCGAACCCCGTGCACGCGCCCTCCTCCCCCTGGTCGAGGACGGGGATCTCGTAGCGGCGGTAGCGGGCCGGCCGGATTTCCGGGAGCACCTCGACCAACGTCGGGACGTAGAGCTGGTCCCGGAAGTCGGCGGTGTCGGGGCGGACGTCGAAGGTGTGGGGATCCGTGGCGTCGAGTTCCATGGGGCGCGGGGCGGCGGGGGACGACGAGCGCGGACGGCCCCGAATCATAGGGAGTAGCCCTCACACTTCCAACCTCGTGTGATGCACTCTAGAGATGACCTCGTCCGGCGAGACGGCTCGGAGAGCGCGGGGACGCCGTGACGCTGGAGGGCCCTGTTCGTGAAGGGCGTACGAAGCGAAAGGCGGGCCCGTTGGGACGGCTCACCCACCGGGGACTCACCCGCCCCTCCCATGCGCTACATCCTCTTCTTGGTGGCCCTCGCAGGCTGCCAGGCCGGCGACGTGCCGGCCGAATCCATCGCCGATTTCGAGTCTGCCCCCCTGGCGGACGTCGCGGTCGAGTCCATCGAGGCCGAAGGCGTGGCCGCTGAGCCGCTGGCGGCTCGGCCCGCCGCGGCGCTCGTCCCGGCCCAAAGCCCGGCCGAAGCCGACCTCACCCCACGACCGGCTTCGGCCGGGCGGCCGACCGCTTCTCCAAGCGTCGCCGCCCAGGACGCCGCGCTCGCCTCCCGCCTCCTCCGCCGATCGGCCAATCTCCACGTCACGACGGAGGCGTTTGACGAAACGCTGCGCGAGGCCCGCGCCCTCGCCGGCCGCTACGGCGGGCTCGTCGCAGGCGAGAACGGCTCGGCCCACGACGACGGACAGGCCCACGCCACGCTCACCCTCCGCGTCCCCTCCGCCCGGTTCGACGCGGCTCTCGACGCGCTCGCGGCGCTCGGCACGGTCGAGTCCCGCTCCGTCTCCGTCGACGACGTGACGGGCCAGGTCGTCGACGTCGAGGCCCGGCTCCGAGCGCAGCGCGCCGCCGAGGCGCGGTACGTCGCGTTCCTCGCCGAGGCCAGCTCGATCGCCGAGATGGTATCCGTCCAAGAACGGCTCGACCGCGTCCGCGCCGACATCGAGGCGATGGAGGCCACGGCGCGGTCGCTGCGCGGTCAGGTCGCGCTCGCCACCATCCGGGCCACGTTCGTCGGACCGGCGACGGTGCCGCCGCCGCCGCCCGCTCCCGGCGTGACTGCCCGCACCGTCGACGCGCTCGCACTCGGTTGGCACGGGATGCTGACCGTGGTCCTCGGTCTGCTCCCGCTGTGGCCGCTCGCGCTCCTCACGGCGGCCGGCGTGGTCGCGTGGCGCCGGCACGGGCTCCTCTGGAGGCGGACCCCGACGACGGGTTAGCCGACGTCGCCGGGCCGGCGGAAGATGGCGTGGGTCACGCCGTCCTCCTCGGCCGGGGCCTCCGCGGGCACCAGCCCCACGGCGCCGGCGGTCTCCTCCAGGCCGTCGGCGTCATCCGTTTCGACCCACGCCCAGGCGCCGGGCTTGAGGACCCGAGCCGCCTCGGCGAGCGCGCCGCCGAGGTCGCCCGTGCCGGCGAGCACCACCCAATCGGCCCAGGCGTCGGGGTAGCCGAGCGCGCCCGGGTTCCCTCGGGTCACGCGACGGGTGGCCTCGTCCGGACCGAGCGTCTCCGAGAGCCGCTGGCGGGCGGCCTCCACGTCGTCCTCGTCCGCGGCCGATCCCCAGACGTCGAACCCGAGCCGGGCGAGCGGGTCGAGGTGCCGCCCCGTTCCGCAGGCCGGGTCGACGACCCGGACACCAGGCGGAATGGCCGCCAGCGTCCGCAGGAGGTGGTCCGACGGTGCCACGGGCTACGCCACCGAGCGCCGACCGGTCGCGTCGTCCTCCACCACCGACGGGCCGTAGCCAGGCCCCTCGGGCCGCCACGTCCTCGTCGCGACGGAGCGCTCGCAGACCGGGCAGGACGGGACGCGGGCGCGAACGGCCGTGCCCGCCGTGACGATCTCGGGAGCGTCGGACTCGATCACGCCGTCGCCGCCGGCGAGCGCGTCGGGCTCGACGTGCGTCGCGACGCACTCGGCGAGCGTGTCGATGAGGAGCGGGTGGCAGTTGAGCCCGCTCGTGACCTCGAAGTGCGAGATCCCCTCCCCCATCGCGAGGCCCCGCACGGTCACGTCGAGGTCGAACGCCGTGTCGACGCGCTCCGAGAGGAACGAGATCGGGACGACGAGGAGAGCGGAGGCGCCGTCGTCGGCGAGGTCGGCGAGGGTGTCGCTCAGGCGAGCGCCGAGCGCGCGTCCGGCGCCGAGCGGCGGGAGGAACGCGACGGCCGAGCCCCGCCCGTCCGTCCGGGCGTCGAGGACCGCGCGGACCGTCGCCTGGACGTGGCAGCAGTACGGGTCGTCGAGCTTGTGGAGGTGCCGCCGGAGCGCGCCGTGGGCGGCGAACAGGATCTGGACGCGGTCGCGGACCTCACGCGGGAAACGCTGGAGCCCCTCGTCGATCCGCTCGTTGAGCGCGCGGACGAGCTTCGGGTGCGTGGCGTACTCCGAGACGAGCGCCGTCGGAGCCTCGACGGTCCCATGGGCCTGCCAGTACGAGAGGGCCGAGCCGGCCATCGAGGCCGAGTAGTGCGGCTGGAGCGGCAGGAGGATCACCTTCGTTACGCCGTCCTCGACCATCCGCCGCCGGGCCGTCTCCATCGAGGGGTCGCCGTGTCGCATCGCGACGTAGGTCCGGAACGTGGCGTCGGTCGCGGCGCCGAACCGGTCGTTGAGACGGCGCTGGAGGGCGGCCGCCTGCTCCGAGACGTGCCGCCGCAGCGGGCTGCACCCGCCGATCATCTCGAACGAGCGTCGGAGCTCGCGGCCCCGCCGGCGCGCGAGAAAGTGGGCGACACGTGGGCGCAACCCCTTCGGCACCCGGAGGTCCACCTCGACGGGGTCGAGCAGGCGGCTCTCGAGAAACGGGACGACCTCGTCCGGTTGGAGCGGCCCACCGAGCTCCATCATGACCACGCCCACCACGTCCCCTTTCCCGACGCGCACCGTCCCCTGGTTGTACGCGTCGCCCGTGAGGACGGCGCGGTCGGGGCGGTACGTGCGAAGATAGGCGAGGGGTGTCATGCAGCAGATGGCTTGGGCCCGGCCTGCACGGGGGATTTCCCGGTGGCAACTCGTCCAATAAACCCCCCAGCGGATAGACTCATGTCGGATCTCGTTGAAGACTGAACACCTACCGACGCGATTGACGTCGGCTCCACACCGCCGCACTGCGGCATGGCGATTTCGGGTCAAAAACGCCGTTACACCGAGGCCACCACGGCGCCCAACCTCGACCGGAATGTGGGGTCTGTCGTCTCCCGCCAGACCTCCGTCAGAGCGCCGAGGGCGTTCGGGTCGCCCGCCTCGGCGCGCTGTCGGGCATCGACGACCGTCCGCTCGGCGGTCGCCAGCGCCGTCGAGATCGCGCGCGAGGCGTCGCCGGCGGGCGCGGCGAGGTCGAGCACGTAGCGGAGCCCGCTGAGCGCGACGGCGAGGTGCGAGGCGAGGGCAGGGGTCGGGAGGTCGAGGTCGTCCTCGAAAGCGCGGATGGCCTCGAATCGCGTCCAAATCGCGGAGCCGAGCACGTGCCGAAGCCGCGTCGCCGAGGGGGCGTCTCCGGGCTCGCCCACGAAGTCGTCGGTGACGGGGGCGTCGTCACTGCGACGGGCGCCGTCGGCGGCCTGTGCGGCGAGGCGGGTGACGAGCCGGCGGGCGCGGTCGCCCCACCCGTCGCGGGTGCCGACGAGCCGTCCGGCCGCTTCGCCGAGCGCGTCGGCGGCCGCGCGGACCCGGACGGCGTCCCCTCCGCTAACGGCAGCGAGGCGGGCGGCGTCGAGTGCCGCGTCAAGCGCGCCGACGAGGGGGCGGAGCGCGGTCACGAGCCGACGGGCGGCCCGCTCTGGGAGCGCCCTCTCAAACGTCTCGACGGCGAGCCGCAGGCCGTGGGCGGCGACGAGGAGGCGGCGGGCCTCGGAGGGCACGCGCGCCGCGAGGAACCGGCCGGCCTGCTCGTCGAACGAGGCGATGGCGTGTGAGACGACGGCCTGCGTGGCGGCCAGGAGCGGGGTGCCCCCCTGGAGCGCGGGGCGGGGCGGAGGGGGTAGCGCGGGGCGGGGTGTGGGGGGGGCGC
>JAAXJP010000456.1:0-442 GCA_012269805.1 Rubrivirga sp. | reverse complement strand
GCTCGGGGCCGGACTCGAGGTCGGGGCGCGCTCGGGCGTCGGCGTGGGCGCAGGCGACGGACGGGGCCGGCGGAGCGTGCGGGGGTCCACCTCCGCGAACGGATCGTCGGGCGCGGTCGGCGCAGCGACCGGGCCGAGGACGACGGGGTATGGATTGAGGCGCGGCGGGGTCGCGACCGGGCTAGGTGCCGGGGCGGGCTCGGCCGGGGTTGTGCCGTCAGCGTCAGCGCGGTCGTCGAGGAGCGGCGTGTCGGGCGGCGCCGGCGTGAACAGGTCGAGCAGGTCCGCCATGTCCCCGTCCCGGAGCGTCCCCCGGAGTTCCCCGAGAGAGAGGCCGTCGCCTTCGGCCGACCCGGTCGGCACCGTGGAGGGGGGGCCGGGCGCATTGTCGCGCGAGGGCCCTGCCGACGAGACCTCCTCCTCGGGCTCCGGGGGCACGTCG
>JAAXJP010000316.1 GCA_012269805.1 Rubrivirga sp. | reverse complement strand
CCGCAACGGCCTCGTCCTCAACTGGAAGGACGACCTCTGGCAGATCGTCGAGTTCCAGCACGTCAAGCCCGGCAAGGGCGGCGCGTTCGTCCGCGGCAAGCTCAAGAACGTCCGCAACGGGAAGATCGTCGACACGACGTTCCGGGCCGGCGAGAAGGTCGAGACGGCCCGCGTCGAGCGCCGCCAGATGCAGTACCTCTACGAGGACGACCTCGGGCTCCACTTTATGAACACGGAGACCTACGAGCAGCGCTCGCTCCGGTCGGACCTCGTGGAGAAGAAGGACCTCATCAAGGAGGGCGGCATGATCGACGTGCTCGTCGACGCCGGGACCGAGGAGGCGCTCTCGGTCGAGCTCCCGCGGCAGGTCGAGCTGAAGGTGACGCAGACCGACCCGGGCCTCAAGGGCGACACGGCGACCGGCGCCACGAAGCCGGCCACGCTCGAGTCGGGCGCCGTCGTCTACGTCCCGCTCTTCATCAACGAGGGCGACGTGGTCCGCGTCGACACGGAGACGGCGAGCTACCAGACGCGCGTCAGCGCGGCCTGAGCCCCCGGCGGCGCCCGTCCCGGCGCCGACGCTCCTGAAATGCCCCGGCCGGGACCGCCGGCCGGGGGGCCGCCGTAGCTTGGGGGGCCCTCTGCGCCCCGCCCGTCCCATGGACATGGACCTCGACAAGATCCAACGCCTCCTCGAGATCGTCGCCGACAGCGGCATGGCCGAGGTCAAGGTGGAGGAAGGTGACTTTAAGCTGACCGTCCGCTCGACCCCAAAGGTCGAGGCCAACAGCGGCCCGGTGATGATGGCCCCGCCGCAGGCCGCGCCCGCGCCGGCGGCCTCGGCGGCGCCCGCAGCGGCGCCGGCCTCGGCGCCGGCCCCCGAGGCGGCCGAGCCCGGCTCTGGCGCCGGCGAGTCGCTCGTGCTCGCGCCCATCGTCGGGACGTTCTACGCCGCGCCCTCGCCCGACGCCGACCCGTTCGTGTCGGTCGGCGACCGCGTCGAGGTCGGCCAGACGCTCTGCATCATCGAGGCGATGAAGCTGATGAACGAGATCCAGGCCGAGGAGGCCGGGACCGTCAAGCAGATCCTCGTCCAGAACGCCGAGCCCGTCGAGTACGACCAGCCGCTCTTCGTGATCGGGCAGTGACGCGTGACGAGTGAGGGGCGACGGGCACGCCCCGGCCCCCGCTCCCCGTCCTCACGTATCACGCTCCACGCATCATGAAAAAAGTCCTCATCGCCAACCGTGGCGAGATCGCGCTCCGCATCATCCGGACCTGCCGCGAGATGGGGCTCCAGACGGTCGCCGTCTACTCCACGGCCGACCGCGACACGCTGGCGGTCCGGTTCGCCGACGAGGCCGTGTGCATCGGGCCGGCGCCGAGCGCCCAGAGCTACCTCAAGATCCCGGCCATCATCGCCGCCGCCGAGGTCACCGGCGCCGACGCGATCCACCCCGGCTACGGGTTCCTCTCCGAGAACGCCGAGTTCGCCCGGATCTGCGACGACCACGACCTCACGTTCATCGGGCCCAGGCCCGAGACGATCTCCAAGATGGGCGACAAGTCGGTCGCCAAGGAGACCATGCGGTCGGCCGGCGTGCCCGTGGTGCCCGGCTCCGACGGCGCCGTGGCCGACGTGGCCGAGGGCCTGGCGGCGGCCCGCGAGGCGGGCTTCCCCGTCATGATCAAGGCGTCGGCGGGCGGCGGCGGGCGCGGCATGCGGATGGCCCGCGACGAGTCCGAGTTCGAGAGGCTGTTCGTCGCCGCCAGCACGGAGGCCACGAACGCGTTCGGCGACGGCCGGCTCTACATCGAGAAGTTCGTCGAGGAGCCGCGCCACATCGAGATCCAGCTCGTCGGCGACGGGCAGGGGACCGTCGTCCACTTCGGCGAGCGCGAGTGCTCGATCCAGCGCCGCCACCAGAAGCTCCTCGAGGAGGCGCCGTCCCCGATCCTCGACGAGGACCTCCGGAAGCGGATGGGCGACGCCGCCATCGCGGGCGCCCTGGCGGTCGACTACCGCGGCGCCGGGACCGTGGAGTTCCTGGGCGACAAGAACCGGGACTTCTACTTTATGGAGATGAACACCCGGATCCAGGTCGAGCACCCGGTGACGGAGGAGGTCACGGACACCGACCTCATCGAGTGGCAGCTCCGCGTGGCCGAGGGGGAAAAGATCACGTCGGGCAACCACCTCCCGGTGGGCCACTCCATCGAGTGCCGGATCAACGCCGAGGACCCGTTCCGCAACTTTTCCCCGTCGCCTGGCAAGATCACGGCGTTCCACAGCCCGAAGGGCCGCGGCGTCCGCTGCGACACGCACGTCTACGCCGGCTACACCGTCCCGCCGACCTACGACTCGATGATCGCCAAGCTCATCGTCCGCGAGACGACGCGCGACCGGGCGATCACGAAGATGCTCCGGGCGCTCGACGAGTTCATCATCGAGGGCCTCAAGACGACGGTCCCGTTCCACCAGCAGCTCCTCCAGGACCCCCGCTTCCTCGCCGGCGACTTCGACACGAAGTTCCTCGAGCGGTTCGAGCTCACGCCTCCGGCGTGAGGGCAAAGGGGAAGGGGCATCGGGCAAGGGGCTCGATCCCAGCTTCCCCCGCCCCTTGCCCCGTCCCTCATCCCTCCTGCCTCCAATGGACTTCCCCTCCGATCTCCGCTACACGAAGGACCACGAGTGGGTCCGCCTCGACGACGACGGCCTCGCGGTCGTCGGCATCACGGACTACGCGCAGAGCGAGCTCGGCGACATCGTGTTCGTCGAGCTCGAGCCCGAGGGGGCCGAGGTCGAGGCCGAGGGCGCGCTCGGGACCGTCGAGGCGGTCAAGACCGTGAGCGAGCTGTTCGCCCCCATCACGGGCACCGTCGAGGCCGTCAACGAGGACCTCGACGGCGCGCCGGAGACGGTCAACGCGGACCCGTACGGCGAGGGCTGGATGGTCAAGATCCGCCCGGCCGACGCCTCGGACGTCGACGGCCTCCTCTCGGCCGCGGAGTACAAAGAGATGATCGGCGCCTGACGCCGAGCCTAGCGAGTTT
The DNA here is from genome assembly GCA_012269805.1 of Rubrivirga sp. Taxonomy (GTDB): domain Bacteria; phylum Bacteroidota; class Rhodothermia; order Rhodothermales; family Rubricoccaceae; genus Rubrivirga. Next base: position 1,813 of record JAAXJP010000316.1, on the reverse strand, counting down.
CCAGAGGGTGCCGGCGGAGGTCGTCGGCACCCTCGGTGTTTTCCCCCGCCCGCCATGACCCACGAAACGGTCGTCATCCTCGACTTCGGCAGCCAGACCACGCAGCTTATCGCGCGGCGCGTCCGCGAGGCCGGCGTCTACTGCGAGATCCACCCGTGCACGATGCCGCCAGCGGAGGTGGCCGCGCTCGAACCGAGCGGGCTGATCCTCTCCGGCGGCCCGATGTCGGTCTACGACGACGGCTCGCCGCAGCTCGACCCGGCGCTGCTGGAGCTGACGCAGCCGGGGACGGGGGAGAAGGTCCCGGTCCTGGGCATCTGCTACGGGCTGCAGGCGCTCGCGCACGCGCTCGGCGGGGGCGTCGAGCCCAGCGCGCGCCGCGAGTTCGGGCGCTCGCCGATCGTCTCACACGAGGAGAACGCCCTGTTCCAGGGCGTGCCCGAGGGCTCGGTCGTGTGGATGAGCCACGGCGACCACCTGACGCGGCTGCCCGACGGCTTCCGCGCCGTCGCCGCGACCGACAACGCGCCGATCGCGGCCGTCGCCGCCGAGCCGGACTCGGAGCACGGGAAGGTCTACGGCGTCCAGTTCCACCCCGAGGTGGTCCACACCGAGCACGGGGCCCTCATGCTGCGCAACTTCGTCCGCGAGGTCTGCGGCCTCCGCGGCGACTGGACGACGGGCTCGTTTATCGACGAGAAGGTCGAGGAGATCCGCGAGCAGGTCGGCGACGACCACGTGATCCTCGGGCTCTCGGGCGGCGTCGACTCGTCGGTGGCGGCGGCGCTCATCCACCGGGCCATCGGCGACCAGCTCACGTGCGTGTTCGTCGACAACGGGCTTCTGCGGGCCGGCGAGTTCGAGCAGGTCCAGGCCACGTTCCGCGACGGGTTCGACATCGACCTCCGGGCCGTCGACGCGAGCGACCTGTTCCTCGGCCGGCTGGCGGGCGTGACGGACCCGGAGGACAAGCGGAAGATCATCGGGCGGACCTTTATCGAGGTGTTCGAGCAGGAGACCGAGGCGGTCACGGCCGAGCTCGGCCGGAAGCCGCGGTTCCTCGCCCAGGGCACACTCTACCCGGACGTGATCGAGTCGGTCTCGTTCAAGGGGCCGAGCGCGACCATCAAGAGCCACCACAACGTCGGCGGGCTGCCGGAGAAGCTGGGCTTCGAGCTGCTGGAGCCGTTCCGGGAGCTGTTCAAGGACGAGGTCCGCGACGTCGGCCGCCAGCTCGGCGTGCCCGACGCCATCATCCGCCGGCACCCGTTCCCGGGCCCCGGGCTGGCCGTCCGCATCCTCGGCGCCATCACGCGCGAGGCCGCCGACCTTCTCCGCCAGGCCGACACGATCTGGATCGAGGAGCTCGAGTCGAGCGGGACCTACGACGACGTGTGGCAGGCGTTCGTGGTGCTCCTGCCGGTCCAGTCGGTCGGCGTCATGGGCGACTTCCGGACGTACGAGCAGGCCGCCTGCCTCCGCGCCGTGACGAGCACCGACGGCATGACGGCCGACTGGGCCAAGCTGCCGTACGAGGTGCTGGGGCGGGCGTCGAACCGGATCATCAACGAGGTCCGCGGCATCAACCGCGTGGCGTACGACGTGAGCAGCAAGCCGCCGGCCACCATCGAGTGGGAGTAGAGGCACGCCGCGGGCGCGCCCGACCCCGGCCGCCTCGGCCTGCCGATGGACGCCCCGAGGCGGACGCCGCCGCGGGTACGATTCCGGCGGGTGGGCACGTCTCCGGGTGGTCCGCCCCCTCCGCGCCGATGCCCCGACTCGCCTCTCTCTTCGCGTTGGTCCTCGTCGTCGC
>JAAXJP010000430.1 GCA_012269805.1 Rubrivirga sp. | reverse complement strand
CGGCGGCGAGGCCGGGGAGCGTGCGGCCGGCGGGCGGCGAGGCCGGGCGCCAATCGAGGCGGGGGTAGAGCGCGACGGCCGTCGCCGTCGCGGCGCCGGGCTCCGTCACGCGCGCCCGGAGGTGAGCCGTCTCCGTAAGCGTGATCGGCCCGGCGGCACGCGGCGAGGCGGCCGTCGGCTCCGTCCCGTCGCGCGTGACGTGGGCCGGCCATGCACCGGCCTCGACCGTCACGACGAGGGAATCTGTAAAGGGGGTGCCCGGGGCGGGCGCGAACGTCGGCGGCGGGATCCAACGGACCGGGTCGCGCGGGTCCGTCTCGTTGAGCCACTCCTCGAGGTTCGTGTAGCCGTCGCCGTCCGCATCGGCGCGGTGATCGTCTCCGTCTGAGGGGTCGAGGCCGTGGGCGCGCTCCCAGGCGTCGGGCATCCCGTCTGCGTCGTCGTCGGCGGGCGGATCGGCCGAGGCCAGCGCGGGCCACCCGCCGACGTCGGCCTGCGAGTCGATGATGCCGCCCTCCCCGCGCTCGATGAGCCCGAGGACCCGGCGGTCGACGGCGTCGCGCACCGGCCGCGTCGCGCCGACGGTTGCCAACAGCTCGGCCTTCAGGTCCTCGACCGGCGTCGGCGACACGGCCGGCGCCGGGAACGGCGTGCCCACGCGGACGACTTCGAAGATCTCCGGGCCGTAGCCGCGCGAGGCGCAGAGGCCCTCGTCGGCCCACCCCGCCTCGGTGCCGAGGCGGAGGTTGTCGGCGGCGTAGATCCGCGCGTTCGTCCCGCCGACGTTGAACGCGCACTCGGGCGTGGTCGAGTAGGCCCGCGGCTCGAACCCGTTGCCGACGTGGTTCATCTGGAGAAAGTCCTCGTAGGTGTAGCCCGGCTGGTCGCCCCAGCCGACGACGAGGTTGTGGCGGAAGTCGAGCCGGACGTCCTTCGGCCGCGGGTTCCGGCTCTCGTGAAAGGCGTAGACGGAGTGGTGGATCGACACGTCGCCGGTCGCCGTGATGAGCGTGCCGTACCCGTGCGCGCCCTTGTGGTGGACCGACCGGTTGAGGCTCTCGGCGATGAGGCAGCGCTGGACCGTCACCGCCGTCGCCGCGTGGATCACGCTCAGCGTCTCGTCGGTCGCCCAGCTCACCGAGCAGTGGTCGATGATGGCCGGGCCGCGGCGGACCGTGATCGCGTCCTGCTCTTCACCCGCACGGTCGCCAGGGCGCACGCGGAGGTGCCGGATCACGACCTCCGGTGCCGCGACGTCGACGCCGTAGTCCGCGAGCGCGACGCCCTCCCCGGGCGCGGACTGCCCGGCGATCGTGAGAAACGGGTTCTGGACCTCCAGCCGACGCACCAGCCGGATCGTACCCGCCACGCGGAAGACGACCGTGCGGGCTCCCTCCGCCTCGACGGCCTCGCGGAGAGACCCCGGGATTGGCGCCTCGCCCTCGCCGTAGTCGGCGAGCGTCGTGACGCGGTAGACGTCGCCGCCGCGGCCTCCCTGGCTCCACATGCCGTAGCCTTCGGCGCCCGGGAAGGCCGGGATCTGGGCCGAGGCCGCCGACGCCCAGCCCGCGAGCACGAGGGCGACGGCAAGCAGCACGGCCCAGCCGATCCGTTCGAGGCGTGTCGGGACGGCGTCCACGGCTAGCGCGCCTCGCCGTCGGCCGAGACGTCGAGCAGCGTCTCGGGCACGCCGTCGCCGAGGTTGTACGTGTCCCGTGCGAGGCCGACCGCGAGCGCCCCGATCAACCCGTGGGCGTCCTCCTCGTCGAGCCGGTGCTCGGCGACGAGCTCCGCGAGGTAGTTCGCGTCGACGCGGCGGGAGAGGTCGTGGCGGGCGGGGATCGAGAGGAAGGCCCGCGTGTCGTCGTTGAAACCAGCCGTGTTGTAGAGCCCGGCCGTCTCGGTCGTGAGCTGGCGGTAGCGGCGCATGCCCTCGATGGAGTCGAAGAACCACCACGCCGGGCCGAGGCGCATCGCGGGGTAGTGCCCGGCGAGGGGCGCCAGCTCGCGGCTGTAGGTGCTCTCGTCGAGCGTAAACGCGACGAGCGTGAGGCGCGGGTCCGTGCCGTAGGCGTTGAGGAGCGCGCGGAGGTTCCGCGTGTACTCGGTCGCGACCGGGATGTCGCCGCCCATGTCGCGCCCGAAGCGGCGGAAGACGCGCTCGTTGTGGTCGCGGAACGAGCCCGGGTGGAGCTGCATGACGAGCCCGTCCTCCGTGCTCATCCGGGCCATCTCCATGAGCATGTGGGCCTCGAACGCGGCCTGGTCGGCGGCCGTCGCCTCGCCCCTTAGCGCGCGCTGGAGGAGGCGGTCCGCCTCGGGGTCGTCGAGGCGGTGCGTGAGGGGGTCGACGACGGCGTGGTCGGTCGAGGTCGCCCCCATCGACTTGAAGAACGCCCGGCGGTCCTCGAGCACGCGGACGAACCCGGCGTAGTCGGTGACCTCCTCCCCCGCGGCCTCGCCGAGGCGGGCCATCTCGCCGGCCCACTCAGGCGAGGCGATTCGGAAGACGGCGTCGGGCCGGAAGCATGGAATCACGCGGCCGCCCCAGTCGGAATCCCGGATCGCGGCGTGGTGCTCGAGCGAATCGGCCGCGCCATCGGTCGTCGTGAGGACGTCGATGTTGAACCGGTCGAAGAGCGCGCGCGGCCGGAAGTTGGGCTCGGCCAGCTTCTCGTCGATGGCGTCGTAGACCTCCATCGCCGTGTCGGCGTCCAGCTTGACGTCGACGTCGAACACCTCGGCGAACGTCTGGTCGAGCCAGGCCCGGGTGGGCGTGCCGAGGAAGAGGTGGTAGTGGTCGGCGAACCGCTGCCACACCGCGCGGGGGTCGGCCTCGACGGCCGCCCCGTCGCGAGTCGGGATCCCCATGGCCTCCATCGAGATGCCCTGGGAATAGAGCATCCGGAAGATGTAGTGGTCCGGCGTGATAAGGAGCGCCGTCGGCTCGGGGAACGGCGCGTCCTCGGCGAGGAGCGCGGGCGGGACGTGCCCGTGCGGACAGACCAGCGGGAGGTCGGCGACGGCCTCGTACAGATCCCGCGCCACGCGGCGGACGGCGGGGTCGGGCGAGAAGAACCGGTCGGGGTGGAGGCGGAGCGCGGCGGCCATGAAGAGAGGGAGCCCTGAGCGACGCGGGTCCCGCCCCGGCGTGGGAGCGGGACCCGCAGGAAAGCGACTGGCGACGCGCGCCAGCCCGTCGGCGTTAGCGGACGACGAGGACGCGGTGCGAAGCCACGACGTCGCCAGCCCGGAGGCGGACCACGTAGACGCCGGCCGCGGCGTCGGCAGCGTTCCAGCGAACGGTGTGGTTGCCGGCCGCCAGCGGGCCCGAGGCGAGCGTCCCGACCCGGCGGCCGAGCGCGTCGACCACGTCGAGGGCCACGTCGGTGGCCTCCGGCAGCGTGAATCGGATGGTCGTCGCGTCGCGGAACGGGTTCGGGCCGTTCGAAAGCGCGAGCGCCTCGCGGGCCACGTCGCCTTCGTTGGCAACGCCCATGAGGCACGCCTCGACGTCGACCTCGGGGAACCACGAGAGGTCACCGACCGGGCAGCCGTTGTCGGCGGCCGTGTAGGCCGGCGAGTCCGTCGGGAACGACGCGTCGAAGTCGCTGATGAAGTAGGCGAGGTCGCGGCGGTCGTAGTCGTCGGTCGCGGCCTCGAACGAGATCGTCTCCTTGGTCCGGCCCGTCTCCGTGCGGTACCACGTGACCATGTCGATCATCGGGTCCGGCGCGTTGGCGAAGTCGAAGTCGTACTCCATGAAGGCCGTCTCCGGGTTCGAGATCCGGCTCAGGATGTGGTCCGTGAGCGGGGCGCCCTCGTCGATGATGTCGTTGTCGCCGTCGGTCCCGTTGTCCGGGTTGCCGTCGTCGCCGCCGCCGTCGCCGAACAGCTGATAGAAGTCGCGGACCTCATCGGAGACGACGTAGGCGTTGTTCGCGACCGTCCAGTTTGTCGTCTCGTTCGGGACCGAGAAGATCCAGTGCATGGCCGGCTGCCCGTTCGGGTAGAGCTCGCCCGACTCGTTGAACTCCTCCTGGCGGACGACGTCGCTCGAGTCGGCGCCGCCGACGAACGAGTCGTAGAACAGGTTGTTCGTGATCTGGACCGACTCGCCGACCTCACCGAGCGCGAGCGTCCCGTGGTAGGACACGGCGTTGATGATCGTGTTGTGGTCGAAGACCATGTTCTCGATCGGCGCCGTCGAGTTCCGGTGCCGGATGATCCGGTCGGTGTAGTTGACGAACGTGTTGTTCCGCATCACGAAGTTCTGGATCGAGCCGTCGCGGAGGTCGATCCCCTTGCCGGCGCCGAAGTTGGTGCCGTTGTCGCCGAGCCAGCCGGAGTTGATCCACATGCTGTTCGTCATCGTGAACGTGTTGAGCGCCGACTGCGCGCGGACGATGCTCGCCTGGAAGTTGACGGCGACGAACCGGTCCATGACCAAGTTGAACCCCGGCGCGCGGACCCGGACGACGCGGACCGAGATGTCCTCGAGCGGGCTCCCGGGGAGCACGCCGCCCATGGCGAAGTTCTGGAGCGTGAGGTCGCCCTCCATCCCGAACGGGTCGCCGACGCGGTTGCCGGTGTCGGGGTCGAGCACGGTGTAGACCTGGGGCAGTTGGCCCTCATCGCTCTCCTCGCCGAAGATCCGGAGGTGGTAGTCCGTGTTCCGGACGTCCCCGTTCATGAGGTAGAGCGAGCTCCGCTGGAGCTGGTAGATCCGGTCCTGGCGGACGCGGTCGCCCGTGGCGGTCGTGTCACCGTTGATGACCTGGTTGAGGTTCTGACCGCTCTCGACGATGCAGACGGCCTCGTTGGCCGGGCAGGACTGGACCTGCGCCTGGGGGGCGCTGGCCACGAGGGCGGCGACGGCCAAGGCGGCCAG
>JAAXJP010000095.1 GCA_012269805.1 Rubrivirga sp. | reverse complement strand
CGACAGCCGCGCCGTCCACGCCGGGCGCGGCGACCTCCGTCGCCTCGGCGTCCATGCCCCCCCCATCGACCTCTCGACGCCGTACCCGTTCGAGTCGCTCGCCGCCGCCGTCGGCAGCCTCGACGCCATGATGGCTGGCGACGCGCCGACCGAGGCGGGCGGGGCCATCTACTCGCGGCTCCACAGCCCGACCGTCGCGCGCTTCGAGGAGGGGATGGCCCAGATCGAAGGCGCCGAGGCGTCCGTCGCGTTCGCCTCCGGGATGGCCGCCATCACGGCCGCCGTCCTCGCCGCCCGGACCGACGACAAACGCCACGTCGTCGGCGTCCGGCCGATCTACGGGACCACGGACCGGCTCCTCACGTCGGGACTCCTCGGGCTGGAGGCCACGTGGACCGACGAGGCCGGCGTGGCCGCCGCCGTCCGCCCCGACACGTGCCTCGTGATGATCGAGACGCCCGTGAACCCGACGCTCGACCTCGTCGAGGTGGCCGGCGTCGTGGAGGCGGCCGGCGACGTGCCGGTCTTCGTGGACGCCACGTTCGGGACGCCCGTGCTCCAGCGGCCGGTCGAGCAGGGCGCCGCGCTCGTGATGCACAGCGCGACGAAGTTTCTCGGGGGCCACGGCGACGTGCTGGCGGGCGTCGTGTCGGGGTCGGAGGCGTGGGCGGCGAAGCTGCGGCAGGTCCGGATCCTGACGGGCGCCGTGCTCCACCCGCTCGCGGCGTACCTCTTGCACCGGGGGCTGGCGACGCTCGCGCTCCGCGTCCGGCGCGCCGAGGAGACCGCGACGGCGCTCGCGGCGCACCTCGTCGGTCACGACGGCGTCGGGGCCGTCTACCACCCGAGCGTGGCGGGCCGCGACCCGCGCGGGCTGGTGGGCACGCAGATGAGCGGGCCGGGGCCGATGCTCTCATTCGAAGTCCTCGGGCCGGACGGCGCCCCTGACGGCCCGGGCGCCTTCGCGGCGGCCGATGGGCTCCTCCAGTCGCTCCGCCTCGCGACGCCGGCCGTCAGCCTCGGCTCGACCGACACGCTCGTCCAGCACCCCGCCGGCCTCACGCAGCGCGTGTCGACGGGTGAGGCCCGCGCAAAGGGCGGCATCACGGCTGGTCTCGTCCGCGTCTCCGTTGGGCTGGAGGACGCGGACGATCTCTGGGAGGACCTCCGCCGCGCCATCGAGGCGGGCCGGGCCGGGGCAGCCGGTTGATCCCCAGTCGGCGGCCGCGTCACGGACGCGTTCCCCTGGCGCCGACTGAGAGCCCGTGAAACGGCGCTGGCCCAAGACTGGCCGGCGCCTCCAGCCGTTGATCCTGCCCCTGTCCACGGCTCCGCCGACTCCTTTCCCGTCCGGCTTGAGACCCTCCGTTTTAGCGGGGGAGAAGCCGGCGCGGAGGCAGCACGAAAACCGAACTGTTAAGGAACTCCGGTACAGAGCGCCGATAGGACGGGGGTTCGCCCAGACCGCGCCGGGGAGATTCCCTACCTTGCGCGCTTGTGTCTACGCCCAGGAGGGCCGTCTCGTCACGGAGGGCTCCCGCCACTTTTTGTCACGCTAACCCACGAACCGCCGATGTACGTCCCCCGCAGTCAGCGGATGCTGGACCAGTATCTCCAGGAGATCGGACAGGTCCCCCTCCTCACGCCCGACCAGGAGGTCGAGCTCGCCCAGAAGATCAAGCAGGGCGACCAGCTCGCGCTCCACCAGTTGGTGCGTGCGAACCTCCGGTTCGTGGTCTCCGTCGCCAAGAAGTACCAGGGACAGGGCCTCTCGCTCGCCGACCTCATCTCGGAGGGCAACTACGGCCTCGTGAAGGCGGCCCAGCGGTTCGACGAGACGCGCGGGTTCAAGTTTATCTCGTACGCCGTCTGGTGGGTCCGCCAGTCGATCCTGAAGGCGCTGTCCGACCAGGTCCGGACGGTCCGGCTCCCGCTCAACCGCGTCGGCACGCTGTCGAAGATGCGGAAGGCCTCGGCCCGGCTCGCCCAGCAGCTCGGCCGCCAGCCCACGCCCGACGAGATCGCCCAGGAGCTGGACCTTAAGGAGGAGAAGGTCGTCGAGGGCCTCCAGCACTCGCGCCACAGCCTCTCGATGGACGCGCCGTTCGACGACGACGACGGCAACTCGCTCCTCGACGTCCTCGCCGACGACAACTACGAGCAGCCCGACGAGGACCTCACCAACGAGAGCCTCAACATCGACATCGAGCGGGCGCTCGCGACGCTCCACCCGCGCGAGGCCGAGATCACGCGCCTGTACTTCGGGATCGGGCACGAGCAGCCGCTCACGCTCGTCGAGGTCGGCCAGCGGTTCGGGCTCACGCGCGAGCGCGTCCGCCAGATCAAGGAGAAGGCGCTCCGCAAGCTCCGCCAGAAGCACCGCCGCGAGGAGCTCGCCGCGCACCTGAACTAAGGCGCGGTTATCTCAATGCTTCCGGGCCCGGTCGACACGTGTCGACCGGGCCCGGAAGCATTGAGATAACCGCGCCTTAGTTCAGGTGCGCGGCGAGCTCCTCGCGGCGGTGCTTCTGGCGGAGCTTGCGGAGCGCCTTCTCCTTGATCTGGCGGACGCGCTCGCGCGTGAGCCCGAACCGCTGGCCGACCTCGACGAGCGTGAGCGGCTGCTCGTGCCCGATCCCGAAGTACAGGCGCGTGATCTCGGCCTCGCGCGGGTGGAGCGTCGCGAGCGCCCGCTCGATGTCGATGTTGAGGCTCTCGTTGGTGAGGTCCTCGTCGGGCTGCTCGTAGTTGTCGTCGGCGAGGACGTCGAGGAGCGAGTTGCCGTCGTCGTCGTCGAACGGCGCGTCCATCGAGAGGCTGTGGCGCGAGTGCTGGAGGCCCTCGACGACCTTCTCCTCCTTAAGGTCCAGCTCCTGGGCGATCTCGTCGGGCGTGGGCTGGCGGCCGAGCTGCTGGGCGAGCCGGGCCGAGGCCTTCCGCATCTTCGACAGCGTGCCGACGCGGTTGAGCGGGAGCCGGACCGTCCGGACCTGGTCGGACAGCGCCTTCAGGATCGACTGGCGGACCCACCAGACGGCGTACGAGATAAACTTGAACCCGCGCGTCTCGTCGAACCGCTGGGCCGCCTTCACGAGGCCGTAGTTGCCCTCCGAGATGAGGTCGGCGAGCGAGAGGCCCTGTCCCTGGTACTTCTTGGCGACGGAGACCACGAACCGGAGGTTCGCACGCACCAACTGGTGGAGCGCGAGCTGGTCGCCCTGCTTGATCTTCTGGGCGAGCTCGACCTCCTGGTCGGGCGTGAGGAGGGGGACCTGTCCGATCTCCTGGAGATACTGGTCCAGCATCCGCTGACTGCGGGGGACGTACATCGGCGGTTCGTGGGTTAGCGTGACAAAAAGTGGCGGGAGCCCTCCGTGACGAGACGGCCCTCCTGGGCGTAGACACAAGCGCGCAAGGTAGGGAATCTCCCCGGCGCGGTCTGGGCGAACCCCCGTCCTATCGGCGCTCTGTACCGGAGTTCCTTAACAGTTCGGTTTTCGTGCTGCCTCCGCGCCGGCTTCTCCCCCGCTAAAACGGAGGGTCTCAAGCCGGACGGGAAAGGAGTCGGCGGAGCCGTGGACAGGGGCAGGATCAACGGCTGGAGGCGCCGGCCAGTCTTGGGCCAGCGCCGTTTCACGGGCTCTCAGTCGGCGCCAGGGGAACGCGTCCGTGACGCGGCCGCCGACTGGGGATCAACCGGCTGCCCCGGCCCGGCCCGCCTCGATGGCGCGGCGGAGGTCCTCCCAGAGATCGTCCGCGTCCTCCAGCCCAACGGAGACGCGGACGAGACCAGCCGTGATGCCGCCCTTTGCGCGGGCCTCACCCGTCGACACGCGCTGCGTGAGGCCGGCGGGGTGCTGGACGAGCGTGTCGGTCGAGCCGAGGCTGACGGCCGGCGTCGCGAGGCGGAGCGACTGGAGGAGCCCATCGGCCGCCGCGAAGGCGCCCGGGCCGTCAGGGGCGCCGTCCGGCCCGAGGACTTCGAATGAGAGCATCGGCCCCGGCCCGCTCATCTGCGTGCCCACCAGCCCGCGCGGGTCGCGGCCCGCCACGCTCGGGTGGTAGACGGCCCCGACGCCGTCGTGACCGACGAGGTGCGCCGCGAGCGCCGTCGCGGTCTCCTCGGCGCGCCGGACGCGGAGCGCGAGCGTCGCCAGCCCCCGGTGCAAGAGGTACGCCGCGAGCGGGTGGAGCACGGCGCCCGTCAGGATCCGGACCTGCCGCAGCTTCGCCGCCCACGCCTCCGACCCCGACACGACGCCCGCCAGCACGTCGCCGTGGCCCCCGAGAAACTTCGTCGCGCTGTGCATCACGAGCGCGGCGCCCTGCTCGACCGGCCGCTGGAGCACGGGCGTCCCGAACGTGGCGTCCACGAAGACCGGCACGTCGCCGGCCGCCTCCACGACGCCGGCCACCTCGACGAGGTCGAGCGTCGGGTTCACGGGCGTCTCGATCATCACGAGGCACGTGTCGGGGCGGACGGCGGCGGCCACGCCGGCCTCGTCGGTCCACGTGGCCTCCAGCCCGAGGAGTCCCGACGTGAGGAGCCGGTCCGTGGTCCCGTAGATCGGCCGGACGCCGACGACGTGGCGTTTGTCGTCGGTCCGGGCGGCGAGGACGGCGGCCGTGATGGCGGCCATCCCGGAGGCGAACGCGACGGACGCCTCGGCGCCTTCGATCTGGGCCATCCCCTCCTCGAAGCGCGCGACGGTCGGGCTGTGGAGCCGCGAGTAGATGGCCCCGCCCGCCTCGGTCGGCGCGTCGCCAGCCATCATGGCGTCGAGGCTGCCGACGGCGGCGGCGAGCGACTCGAACGGGTACGGCGTCGAGAGGTCGATGGGGGGGGCATGGACGCCGAGGCGACGGAGGTCGCCGCGCCCGGCGTGGACGGCGCGGCTGTCG
>JAAXJP010000651.1:1923-4903 GCA_012269805.1 Rubrivirga sp. | reverse complement strand
CTACTCGAACGTGCCGGCGCAGGTGCGCGACGCCCGCGTGTTCGTCGTCGACCCGATGCTGGCGACGGGCGGGAGCGCGGCCGGGGCCATCAACCACCTCAAGCGGCGGGGCGCCTCGGACCTCACGTTCGTCTGCCTCGTGGCGGCGCCGGAGGGCGTGGCCCGGCTCGAGGAGTACCACCCGGACGTCCCCATCGTGACGGCCGCGCTCGACCGCGAACTCGACGAGAACGCCTTTATCCGCCCCGGCCTCGGCGACGCCGGCGACCGCATCTTCGGGACATGAATCGACTCGCTGCGCTCGTAGGCATAGGGGAAGAGGCAAGAGGCGTGGTCCCGTCGCTCCGGCGCCAGGGCGTGCTCGTGTACGGGGTGCTCGCGCTCCTGCTGGCGGTGGCGCCGGCCGCGGGGGCCCAGGGCGCGGTCGACCCGCTCCAACCCGACACGGCGGCGGTCGAGGCGCCGGTCACGCTCGACGGCGAGCCGGCCGGCGCGGCGGCCGAGGCGGACGAGCCCGTAGGCGGTGAGGTCGTCCCGGACGTCGACTCGACGCTGGCGGAGGGGCTGACGGCGGCCGAGGCGACGGGGGAGGAGGCGGCCGCGCCCGGCGTGGGGTGGCTGGCCGTGGTGCCCGCGCTCCTCGCGATCGCGGCGGCGCTCCTGTTCCGCCAGGTCATCGTGGCCCTGTTCGCGGGCGTCTGGATTGGCGCGTGGATCGCGACGGGAGACGTCGCGCTGGGCTGGTTCACGGGCCTGTTTGCGACCATCCAGGTCTACGTCCTCGGCGCGCTGGCCGACAGCGACCACGCCTCGATCATCATCTTCACGCTGATGATCGGCGGGACCGTCGGGCTGATCCAGCGCAACGGCGGGACAGCCGCCATCGTCGACGTCGCCACAAAGTGGGCGCGCTCGGCCGGGCGCGGGCAGCTGGCGACGGCGATCCTCGGCACGGCCGTCTTTTTCGACGACTACGCCAACACGCTCATCGTCGGCGGGACGATGCGGCCCATCACGGACCGCCTCCGGGTCAGCCGCGAGAAGCTGGCCTACATCGTCGACTCGACGGCGGCTCCCATCGCCTGCCTCGCGCTCACGACGACGTGGATCGGCTACGAGGTCGGGCTGATCGGGACGGCCATCGATCAGCTTCCCGGTTACAACGAGGGCGCGTACTCGGTCTTCCTCAACTCGATCCCGTACTCGTTCTACCCGATCCTCGCGCTGTTCTTCGTCTACCTCGTGGCCGGGACGAAGCGCGACTTCGGGCCGATGCTGAAGGCCGAGCGCCGGGCCCGCGAGACGGGCCAGCTGTACCGGCCCGGCTCGAACGCCGAGGCGGCCGAGGCCGAGACGATGGAGCCGCCGGCCGACGCGCCGAAGCGGCTCGTCAACGCCGTCCTCCCGATCCTCGTCCTCGTCGTCGGGGTGCTGGCGGGGCTCGTGATCACGGGCCGCGAGGCGGTCGCCGAGGCCGGCGACGCGATGACGCTCACGAACGTGATCGGCGCGGCCAACAGCTACGCCGCCATGATGTGGGCCTCGCTCGCCTCGGTCCTCACGGCCGCCGTGCTGACGGTCGGGCAGAAGATCCTGACGCTCGAGGAGACGGTCGACGCGTGGTACAACGGGATGAAGGCGATGCTGCTCGCCGTCATCATCCTCATCCTCGCGTGGGCGCTGGCCGGCGTGAACGAGGCGCTGGGGACGGCCGACGTCCTCGTGACGGCCCTCTCCGGGACGCTCGCGCCGGGCTTCGTCCCGTTCCTCGTGTTCCTCCTCGCCGCGGCCACGGCGTTCTCGACCGGCTCGTCGTGGGGGACGATGGGGATCCTCATGCCGCTCGTGATCCCGCTCGCCTGGGGCGTCCTCGCCGCCGACGGCCTCCACACGTCGGGCGAGTACAACCACATCATCTACTCGACCGTCTCGGCCGTCCTGGCCGGCTCGGTCTGGGGCGACCACTGCTCCCCGATCTCGGACACGACGATCCTGTCGTCGCTCGCGTCGTCGTGCGACCACATCGACCACGTCCGGACGCAGCTGCCGTACGCGCTCACGACGGGCGGCGTGGCGCTCTTCCTCGGGACGCTCCCGACCGGCTTCAACGTGCCGTGGTGGGTCATGATGCCGATCTGCGCGGCCATCCTCGTCGCGGTCATCCGGTTCGTCGGGAAGCCGGTCGACGACCCGGAGGAGCGGCGGGAAGCACCTGAGGCGGTGGCGGCTCAGGCGTAGTGCCCGTCACGCCGTTCCACCTCGGCCCGGGGCTCCTGCTGAAAGGGCTCGCCCCGGACCGCGTGTCGCTGGCGGCGTTCGTGCTGGCAAACGCCGTGATCGACGCGGAGTCCCTCGTCAACCTGCTCGCCGGGCGGTCGCCGGTCCACGCGACGTTGCACACGCTGGCCGGGGCGGTCGTCGTCGGCGCGGCGTGTGGGGCGCTGGTGGCAGGGCTCGGTCGGCGCCGGGCGTCCGCCTCGGCGGAGTGGCGGACGGGGCCGGCGCTGGCGGGGGGGCTGCTAGGAGGGCTTGGGCAGACGGCCCTCGACGCCGTCATGCACGCGGACCTCCGGCCGTTTCTGCCCTTCACGGGCGCGAACCCCCTGTTGGCGTCGGTCGATCTCGGCCTGCTGCACCTCGCGTGCGTCGTGACCGGCGCGGCCGGGCTGGCGGTGCTCGGCATCCGCTGGTGGCGCGCGGGGTAGCGGAACCGCACGGCCCGGGGCGCCGTCGCGAGGGCGTGGACCCGCTCTACCTCGACAACCACCTCCTCGCCGTCTCGAAGCCGCCCGGCCTCCTCACACAGGCCGACCGGACCGGCGACCCCGACCTCCTCACGCTCGCCAAGGCGTACCTCAAAGAGCGGTTCGACAAGCCGGGCGACGTGTTCGTCGGCCTCGTCCACCGCCTCGACCGGCCGACGAGCGGCGTCGTGATGCTCGCGCGGACGTCGAAGGCGGCGTCGCGGCTCAGCGACCAG
>JAAXJP010000651.1:0-1913 GCA_012269805.1 Rubrivirga sp. | reverse complement strand
ATCGCGGAGGGCGACCTCGGCGACGGCGGGGCGTGGACGGAGCGGATCGACGCCATCGACAAGGGCAGCGGCGGGAGCGTCGGCGTGGTGCCGGTGGGGGAGGGGCAGCGCGCGGCGCTCCGCTACCGGACGCTCGCGCGCGAGTCCGGCCAGTCGCTCGTCGAGGTGGAGCTCCTCACGGGGCGGAAGCACCAGATCCGCGCCCAGCTGGCGGAGCTCGGCGCGCCGATCCTCGGGGACTTCCGTTATGGCAATCCAGCCGCCTTCGCCGATGGGCACGGCATCGCGCTCCATGCGTACCGTCTGACCATCGAGCATCCGACCCAGCCCGACCCGGTCACGGTCGTTGCCCAGCCTCCGGAGGCGTGGTCCGGGCGGTTCGAGAGCGCCGTCCGCGACGTGCTCGCCACCGTGGAGCCGACGGAAAGCACTTGGTACGACTAGACCCGATCCCGACCGATTCCCCACCGACCTCATGTCCCGCCCGACGCTCGACCCCACCGAAACGCGCGTGGCCGGCGCCCTCGTCGAGAAGGCCCTCGCCACGCCCGACGCGTACCCGCTGACGCTGAACGCGCTCGTCTCGGCGTGTAACCAGAAGTCGTCCCGGGAGCCGGTGATGGACCTGTCGGAGCGCCAGGTCCGGGAGGCGACCGAGCGGCTCATGCGCCGGGGGCTCGCGGGGACGGCCTCGGGCGCCGGGCACCGCGTCGCCAAGTTCCGCCACAACCTCGACCGGGCGCTCGACCTGTCGCGCCGCGAGCTGGCCGCGCTCGCAGTCCTCATGCTGCGCGGCCCCCAGACGGCCGGCGAGATCCGCACGCGCACGAGCCGCCTCGCCGACTTCGCAAGCGTCGAGGACGCCGAGGAGGCGCTGTGGCTGCTGTCCGATCGCGAGGATCCGCTCGTGGTTCGCCTCCCCCGCGGGCCGGGCCAGTCGGCGGACCGCTTTGCGCACACGCTGTCCGGGGAGGTGGAGGCCGCCCCCACCGCCGAGGCGGAAGGGGAGGAGCCTGAGAACGCCGTCCCGGTCGCAGGCGGGCCGACACTGGCGGAGCGCGTCGAGGCGCTGGAGGCCGAGGTCGCGCGGCTGCACGCCGAGATGGAGGCGTTCCGCGCGCAGTTCGAGTAGGTCCGCCTCGCCGTCGAGGCAGGGGAGGCTGGCACGGTCCGACCGCCCCCGCTTCGAGGCAAAACGCTCCGTCTTGAGGGGCGCTCGACCGTCAGGGATCGCCCAACCCACCCGGGGCGGATCGTGTGACAAACCGGTGGCACCCCGGCTCCCGATCTTGGACCACATTGACTCCAGAGCCATGTCTCCGATCGGACCGACCAACATCGAACTCGCCGAGGCACTCGACCAGATGGCCGAGGTCCTCGTCCGCCAGGGCGAGCCCAACCCGTACCGCGTGCAGGCCTACCTCCAGGCCGCGGCCATGGTGCGCGACCTCGACGAGCCCGTCGCCCGGCTCTACGGCGAGGGCGGCCGCGACGCGCTCATGTCGCTGCCCGGCATCGGCGTGAGCCTCGCCCACCACGTCGCCCAGTACGTCGAGACGGGGCGGATCGGGCTCCGCGACCGCCTCCTCCGCGCCGACGACCCCGCGACGCTCCTCGCCACGCTCCCCGGCGTGAGCGACCGGCTCGCGCGCCGGCTCGTCGACGAGCTCGGCATCGAGTCGCTCGCGGAGCTCGAGCGGGCCGCCCACGACGGGCGCCTGCAAGACCTCGAGGGCGTCGGCCCGCGGACGACCGAGGCGATCCGGCTCCAGCTCAACTCGGTGCTCAACCGCTCGGCCCGCCGCCGCGCGCGCCGGCTCCGCCGACAGGTCGCTCAGCTGGCCGCCGCGAAGCGCCGCGCCGAGGCCGTCGCCGATCAGGCCACGGAGGCCCAGGCCGAGGCGGCCGAGGAG
>JAAXJP010000417.1 GCA_012269805.1 Rubrivirga sp. | reverse complement strand
CCGTCGACGCTGTACGTCCAGGGGCTCTCGGCCTCGGCGCCCCGCGCGGTCGCCCGCGGGGCCCGCCATCCGGCGTGGTCGCCCGACGGGCGGTCGATCGCGTTCGTCCGCTCCCTGCCCGGGGCCGAGGGCGCCCACGCCGTCTATACCGTGTCCGAGTACGGGACCGACGAGCGCCTCGTCGTGGGGGGCGACCTCGCGCCGACGGGCTTGGCGTGGACGCCGGACGGCGCCGCGCTCGTCGCGGTGGGGCGCGCCGCGCCGGGCGGCCCGCAGGGCTTGGTGGTGATCGACCTCGCGACCGGCGCACGCCGCCAGCTCACCGACGGCGGCGGGGGGGCCACCCGCGACGTGCTCCCCGTGGTCTCGCCCGACGGCGAGCGCGTGGCGTTCATGCGGTGGGTGGACGACTCGGCCAGCCACGTCTACGTCGTCCCGTTCGCCGGGGGCGACGAGGTGCGCGTGACCGACCGGACCTCGTCGGTGGCGGGCGTGGCGTGGACGCCCGACGGCCGGTCGGTGGTCTTCTCGAGCGACCGGACCGGGCTGTACCGCTTGTGGGCGGCCGAGCCCGGGCGGGCGCCGCGCCGCCTCGCGGTCCCGGCGCAGGACCCCGGGAGCCCTACGACGAGCCCCGCGGGCGTCCTCGCCTACGCCGACTGGCGCTACAACACGAACGTGTGGGTGGCGCCGACGGCCGCGCCCGCCGAGGGCCGCGCCGTCCACGCCTCGACGCTGTGGGAGGAGGAGCCGGCGCTGTCGCCCGACGGCGCCCGCGTCGCCTTCGTCTCGACCCGGGGCGGGGCCCCCGAGCTCTGGGCCGGGCGCGTCGACGGCGGGGAGGCGGTCCGGCTGACGGACCACGGCGGCGCGCTCCACGCCCCCCGGTGGTCGCCCGACGGACGCGCGATCGCGTACCAGGCCCGGACGGGCGACGGGTACGACGTCTACGTGGTCTCGGCGGAGGGCGGGCGGCCCCGGCGGCTCACCGACCACCCCGCCGACGACGTGAACCCCCGGTGGTCCCGCGATGGCCGGTCCGTCCTCGTCGGCTCCGAGCGCGGGGGGGCGTGGGCCGTCTGGCAGATCCCGGTCGAGGGCGGCGCGGCCCGGCGGGTCCTCGACGGGGCATTCGTCGCCGACGAGGGTGCTGACGGGGCGCTCTACTCCATGCGCCCTGGCGAGGCCGGGCTCTACGCGACGCGGCCGGGCGGCGAGCCGCGCCGGGTCGCGGACGTGTCCCGGTCGGACTGGCACAACTGGGCCGCGACGTCGGTCGGGGTCTTCGCGCTCGACCGGTCGGCCGGCGCCCCCCGCGTTGTGCGGATCGACCCGGGCGGCCCGACGGTCGTCGCCGACGGGCTCGGCGAGCTCACGCCGTTCCGGGCGACGCTCTCAGTCGCCGACGACGGGAGCGCCCTCGCGTGGGGGCGCGTGGACAGCGCCGAGAACGACATCGTCGTGATCGAGGGGCTCGGCCGGCCGTAGGGCAGCGGGCCCCTTCACGCGACCGGCCCGGCCATCCGAACGCGTTCCGAGGTTCTGCCGAAGGACGAGAGGCCCCCGGGGGGCGATTGGGACTGCCCCGCTCGCCCGTGGGCCGGCCCCTCCTCGCCGCCCGTGGGCCTCGAACCGCGGGGGCGCCCGCCCGGCGTTCCAGCTCCGAACGGAATCCGGACCGAACCCGCACCTCCGACCGCCACCGAGGCGGATATCCTCTAGGACACCCGTTCGCAACCCGTTGTCCATGGATCGATTTCACCGTCGGCGAATCGCCCCCCCTCGCCGGGGGGCCGCTCGGCCCCGAGGGCTTTGGTTGTGCTGGGGCCTCGCCCTCGTATCCGCGACCGGCACCGTCGCGCAGCCCGTCGGCGCCACGACCTCGACCTGGAGCGTCGCCGTCCTCGTCGGCACGCCGTCGCGCCTCGACATCGAGACCCGGCACGAGCTGGCGCCGGGTGTGGAGGTCGGGTACCGGGCGCCCACTCCGCTCGGCGGGCCCGGCACCGTCGAGGTCCGCGGGTACGTCTCTCGGTACCCCGACGAGGCGATCGTCGCGACGGGCCCCGTCGATGGCGGGGAGGCGTGGTACCGGACCGGCTTCACGGTCGCCGGGGCGACGCTGGGCCTTGCGACCCCCGCCCGTTCCGGCCAGCGGTGGCTGCACCGGGGGGCCCTCACCCTCAGCGCGACCGTCGACGACGAGTCCGAACCGCGCCGCGTCGGGTTCTCGGCCGTCGAGTACGACGCCGGGGCCCGCGTCTCCGAGGCGGGCGCCCAGGCCGAGGTCGTGAGTTACTACCAGGCGGGCTCGCCCTGCGACCGCTTCCGCGTCACGCCCGGGGTCGGCGTCTACACCACGTTCCGGGTTTTGTATGCCGACCCGACGGAGTACGTGGAGGACGGGTTCGGCCGCGTCTCGACGTCCCACCGGATCCGCTCCACGGGCGTCGTGCTCGCGGTGCCGGTGGCCGTTCGCATCGGGGAGGGCGTCCGGGTCATGGTGGCCCCCGCGGTGCGGCTGGGCGTGACGGACCTCACCTCTCTCGGGCCAGGGGCCGCGGTCCTCGCCCTCGGCGCCTCGTTCTGAGCGCGGGGCGCCGGGGCCGAGCTCTGGAGCCCCACCGTGCGCCCCGCACTCGGAGTCCGGGTGGGGAACGGTCCTGTCCGATGGACCTCGGCCGCGGTGCCGAGGTGCTCCCCGGGGTCGACGGACCGGCCCGATGCCCGGTTCGCATCCGCGTCGACCGCCGGTGGGTGGCGATCACACAGCCGGTGACCCCGTTCGAACGGGAGGGCTAGTCCGGGAGGTAGGCCTCGGGGATGGGGCCGGCGCCGTCCTCCTCGTCCCACGCCATCCCGACGATCCACCACCGCCCGTCGTGGCGGACGAGCTGGACGCTGTTGATGCCCCGGCCGAGGACCTCGTCGGAGTCGTAGTACCGCTTCTCGTAGGTCGAGAACACGTGGGCCACGTCGCCGAACTGCTCGACGACCGCGTGGACCTCCTCCTCGGCGAACCCGCGGTCGCCCTCGCCGCCGACCGTCGTGAACCGGTCGACGAGGGCGATGAAGGCGCCGGGCGTCTCGACGGTGAACTGGCCCCCGCGCTGCTCGGTGTTGGGGATGAGGACGGCCTGGGGCAGGAACAGCGACCGCATCCGCGCCCAGTCGAAGTGGTCGCCCGGCGCGCGCTGGACGGTCTCGTAGAGGGCGTCGACGACGGAGCGCGGCGTGGCGTAGTCGGTGGGGCCGGGCGAGGGCCGGGGCGGGGTGTCCGGACCGGAGCCGCCGTAGCGGGCCGGGAGCGGGGTCTCGTCGGTCTCCTCGTCCCACACGATGCTCACGATCCGCCAGGTCCCGTCGGGCCGGCGGACGAGCTGGTGGGAGTTGACGCCCCGCCCGAGGATGTCGTCCCGGGACGTCCACAGCGCCTTCTCGTAGGTGCTGAAAACGACGGCGACGTCGCCGTAGCGGTGGACCGTCTGGTGGGTCTCCCACTCGGCGAAGCCGGGGTCGTCCGGGTCGTCGGGGTCCGTGTAGGAGTCGACGAAGCGGGAGAACACGGTCGGCGTCCAGAGCGAGAACCCGTCGCCGGTGGCCGCGATCAGGATCCCCTGCGGGAGGAAGAGGGCGAGGTCCCGGTCCCAGTCGTAGGCCTCGCCCGGGGGGCGCTGGAGCGAGGCGTAGCCGGCGGCGACGACGGCCTCGGGCGAGGCGGTGTCGCCCGCGCGGGGCTGGGCGTGCGCGGTCGCCACGAGGGCGACGAGGAGGGGCAGAACGAGGAGAGTGCGGCGCATAGGGAGAAGGGGCGGCGGGCGGGAGGACGATGCGGGTTTCGCCCTGAACCGGCGTTCGGGAACCGTTCGGACGCCCGGAGGGCGGCGAGCGCTAGCCCTCGGGCCGGAGGTGCCACTCGGCCATGATCGCCTCGGGCGTCCGCGCCAGCTCGAAGGTGAGGGCGCCGTCGGCGACGTCCCGGACCAGCGCTCGCACGAGGCCCGCGACGCGCGCGAGGTGGTCGGGGTCGACCGTCGGCGCCTCGTCGGACGGCGCGTGGTAGTCGTCGTGGAAGCCGCTGGACGTGAGCAGGACGCCCGGGATGCCCGCGCGGATAAAGCTGATCTGGTCGGAGCGGTAGAGGAGGTGCTGGTCGGGGAAGTCCGCCTCGAAGGCGTCGTCGCCGTGGACGGTGAGCCCGCGCGAGGCCTCCCGGGCGAGGGCGTCGCCGCCGACGAGCTCCGCCAGCCCGAGGGCGTAGAGCCCCCCGGGCCGGTGCGCCCGCCCGACCATGTCGACGTTGACGTTGGCGACGGCCTCGGGGCCGCGGGGCGGGAGGTGGTCGACGAAGAAGACCGAGCCCCACAGCCCCTGCTCCTCGCCGCTGAGCGCGGCGAGGACGACGGTACGGGCGGGCGGGTCGGCGGCGAGGGCGCGCGCGAGCTCGAGGAGGACCGCGACGCCCGAGGCGTTGTCGTCGGCCCCGTTGACGATCCGGTCGTCGCCCGCCCCCCGCACGACGCCGAGGGCGTCGTAGTGGGCGGTGACGACGACGGCCTCGCCCCGGAGCGCCGGGTCGCCCCCCTCGACGGCGCCGATGACGTTGTGGCCGAACCGGAGGGCGTTGGGCCGAAGGACGGTCCGGAGGTGGACGGGGACGTCGGTCTGGAGGGTCGCGACGCCCCCGTCGTCCGCGTGGTCGGGGACGGCTTCTTCGATGGCGCGCTGGGCCTCGGGGGCGACCTCGAAGAACGAGAGGCTCGTGGTCTCCCGCCGCTCGTCGGTCCACGACGGCCACCCGAGTCGGTCGGTCGCCATCCAGTGGTCCTCGCGGTCCGCCCAGACCCGGCCCCACCCCTCGTCGTCGAGCGGGCTCGGGAGGAGGACCGTGGCCGGGCCCGCGC
>JAAXJP010000334.1 GCA_012269805.1 Rubrivirga sp. | reverse complement strand
GTCCCGGGATGAGACGTCGGCTGAGACCGGCCCGGGCCTTACGCGGCCGCCTCGGCGATCACGTCGAGGTGGGCCCGGACGGCGCCGCCGAGCCCCATCCTGAGCGCGTCGGCGAGGAGGGCCTGCCCGATCGAGACCTCGGCGACGCCCGGCACCGCCCGGAGGTACGGGCCGAGGTTCTCCAGGTCGAGGTCGTGCCCCGCGTTGACGGTCAGCCCGGCCTCGGCGGCGGCCTCGGCGGCCGCGCGGTGCCGGTCGAGGAGCGCGGCGGCGTCGCCGGCGGCGTGGGCCCACGCGTACGGCCCCGTGTAGAGCTCGACGCGGTCGGCCCCGAGGGCGGCTGCGGCGCGGCACGCGGCGGGGTCGGGGTCGACGAACAGGCTCACGCGGCAGCCGAGCCCGCGGAGCTCGTCCACGAGCGGCCCGAGGCGGGCGCCGTCACGGGCGAGGTCCCAGCCGTGGTCGCTCGTCCGCTGCCCGGCGGCGTCGGGGACGAGCGTGGCCTGCGTGGGCCGCGCCGCGCGGAGAATCTCCATGAAGCCGGGAAAGTCGTACGCCCCGTGGCGCGCCGGGCCCTCGAACGGGTTGCCCTCGACGTTGAGCTCAGCGCCGCTGAGCGGCGCGCCGTCGGCCATCAGCGCGGTGAGCCCCTCGACGTCCGAGGCGAGGGCGTGGCGGCCGTCGGGCCGTGGATGGAGCGTCGCACCGACGGCGCCGGCCTCGACGGCGACGCGAGCCAGCCGCCCGACGTCGGGGCGCCCGTCGCCGGTGGTGCCCGTGCGGGCGTTGCGCATGAGGGCGGCCTTGTTGAGGTTGACGCTGAGGCGGGTCATGGGCGGCGGGGCGGATCCGAGGGCGGCCTGGGCATGGCAACCTAGCCGCGCCGACGGGGTCTCCGGAGGGGCCCCCGTTGCCAAGGCACGAGCGCCGGGGGTATCCTGCGGGGCCGGCCGGCGCCGGCCTCACCCCTCTCTCGACTCACCCAAGCGTCCACAATGGCCACCACTGGCGCCAGCGGCTCCGACCTCGCGATCCGCGCCCTCCTCGGGCTCCTCATCGTCGGCCTCGTCGTCGTCCTGTTCTTCGTCACCGTGGTCCCGGCGCAGCGGGCCGCGGCGGCCGAGCGCGAGACGGAGCTGACCCGCGAACGGATGTCGGACCTCCGGACGGCCCTTATCGCCTACCGCGACTCGCTCGAGGGCTACCCCTCGACGCTCGACTCGCTCGTCCTCTTCGTCCGGACCGACTCGGCGTTCAACGCCCAGATCGAGGCCGAGGAAGAGCGGCTCCGCCCGATCAACGTCGACTCGCTGGTCTACTCGCCGCGGACGGGCGCCCGGTTCAACTACGAGGTCGTCCAGGACACGTCGGGCGTCGAGATCTACTGGCTCGGGGACCCCGACATGGAGGCGGACTCGATCGGCTCGCGCGACCCGAACCCGGCCCTCCGCAACGCGGCCTCCTGGGAATAACGCCATGGCCGCCCACGCCCTCGCCGGCCTGAGTGGGCGGACGCTCCGGTACGCCGAGGTCGTGCCGGGCCCGACCGGGCCCCGCCTCCGCCGCCTCGGCGCCGCCGACTTCGACCTCGACGCCGAGGCCGCCGTCTTCCGCACGGGCGATCCCGAGGCACTCGAGGCCGTCGCCGAGGCGCTCGCCGACGGCCTCGGCGGGACGGCCGCCGACACGCTCGTGGTCTCGGCCCACCCGACGGCCACGACGTCGTTCTTCTCGCGGCTCCCGGTCGGCCTCGACGCCGAGGTCCGCGACGGCCAGCTCCGCCAGGAGACGGCGCTCCTCGCCGACCTCGCCCCCACCCAGGCCGTCCGCGTCCGCGCCCGGACCGTCCGCGTCGAGGCGACGCCCGGCGGCGACCGCGAGTGGGTCCACGTGGTCCACGTGGCCGAGCCCGTCCACGCCCGGCTCTCGTTCCTGGCCGACACGCTCGGCGCGGGCGGCTACGACGTCGCCGACACGACGCGGGCCGCGGCGGCCGTAGCCTCGGCGCCCGGTGCGTCGCTCGTGGTCGGGGCCTTCCAGAACCACACCGAGGTGGCCGTGGTCCGCGCTGGGGCGTTCCTGTTCGGCACGCACGGCCCGAGCACGGCGCCGGCCGACACGGCCTACTTCGCGCTCGCCGCGCTCCAGCAGGCCGGCCTCGACGCCGGCGACCTCGACGCCCTCCTCGTCTACGGCGACGACGCCACCGACGACCGGCTCGGGCTGGCGGCCGAGTTCGTGGGCCAGCCGTCGGTCTGGCTCGACCCGTTCGCCGCGTTCGGCCGGCGCCCCGAGGCCGCCCCCGGCGAACTGGCCGCCTTCGCCCCCGTCCTCGGCGCGGCGCTCTAGAGCGCGATGCGGGACGGGGCCGGCGGGATGTGGGGAAGGACGTCCGCCCGCCACTCTCGCCCCTCGTTCCCCCTCCCACAAGCGCCATGAGGATCACCGGCGGAGCGCTCGCGCGGCGGCCGATCGACGCGCCGAAGGGCGACCGGACGCGCCCGACGACGGACCGCGTCCGCGAGGCCCTCTTCAGCGCGCTCGGCTCGCGGATGGACCTCCGCGGCGCCCGCGTGCTCGACCTGTTCGCCGGGAGTGGGGCGCTCGGGCTGGAGGCGGTCAGCCGCGGCGCCGCGCGTGCGACGCTCGTCGAGCGCCACGGCCCGACGCTCGCCGTCGCGCGCGGCAACGCCCGTCAGCTCGGCGTCGCCGACCGCGTCCGGACCGTCCGCGCCGACGCCCTGGTCCACCTCGGCGCCGTCGCGGAGGAGGCCGGCCCCTTCGACCTCGTCGTCGCCGACCCGCCGTACGACCTCGCCGAGATCCCGGCGCTGCCCGGCCGCGTCCGCCCGCTCCTCGCGCCGGGCGGCCTGTTCGCCCTCGAGCACGACGCCCGCCACGACTTCGCCGAAGCGGACGGCCTCGTGTTCTCGCGGGCCTACGGGGGGACGGTGGTGAGCGTGTTCGAGGGGTAGGGGCGCCGGGCGCGCGACTGGCGGGCGGCCCCCGCCGGTCGGACCTTTCGCCCCTCACCTCTCGCCTCGCGCCCGTGTCCAAGCTCGCCCTCTACCCCGGCACCTTCGACCCCGTCACGTACGGCCACCTCGACGTGCTCGAGCGCGCGCTCAAGGTGTTCGACCGGATCGAGGTCACGGTCGCTGTCAACGCGTCGAAGCGGACGCTCTTCTCCATCGAGGACCGGGTGGGGCTCGTCCAGGCCTCCGTGGCCGACCTCGACGCGCACGACCGCGTGACCGTCACGGCCTTCGAGGGGCTCCTCGTCGACCACGCCCGGGCGACCGGCGCCGTCGCGCTCGTCCGCGGGCTCCGCCAGGTCAGCGACTTCGACTACGAGTTCCGGATGGCGCTCGCGAACCGGCGGCTCCACCCCGAGCTCCAGACGGTCTTCCTGATGCCGGCCGAGGACCACACGTTCGTGGCCGCCTCGATCGTCCGCGAGATCCACCGGTGGGGCGGCGACGTGTCGTCGTTCGTGCCGCCGGTCGTGGTCGAGGCCCTCGCCGGCCTCCGCGAGCGCGGCGCCGAGGCGGGCTGAGCCGGCCGCGGCGGGATTTTCTCGGCGCCGGGAGCGCTTCCGCTTCCGGAGAGCCGCGCGCCGCCGGTTCGGGCCGATCTACCTTCCGGCGTCTCCTCCGCGCCGCCATGACCACCCCGGCCCCCGCCCTCGACACCCTCAGCCCGCGCGTCGCCGCGATGCAGCCGTCGGCCACGCTCGCGATCTCGGGGCGGGCCGCCGCGCTCCGCCGCGAGGGCCGCGACGTCATCGCCCTGTCGGCCGGCGAGCCCGACTTCCCGACGCCCGCGCCCATCGTCGAGGCCGCCCACCAGGCGCTCCGCGACGAGCGGTTCAGCTACACGCCGAACCCCGGCATCCCCGAGCTCCGCGAGGCCATCGCCGAGAAGCTGCGGACCGAGAACGGGCTCGACGTCCAGGCCGCCCAGGTCGTCTGCTCCAACGGGGCCAAGCAGTCAGTCGCGCAGGCCGTCCTCGCGATCTGCCAGCCCGGCGACGAGGTCGTGATCCCGGCGCCGTACTGGGTGAGCTACCCCGAGATGGCCCGCCTCGCCGGCGCCACGCCGGTCCCCGTCCTCGCGACGTCCGACGCCGACTACAAGCTGACGCCCGACCAGCTCGCCGGCGCGATCACGGAGCGGACGCGGGTGCTCATCCTCAACAGCCCGTCGAACCCGACCGGCGCCGTCTACACGCCCGACGAGCTGGAGGGGCTGGCGGCCGTCCTCCGCGAGCACCCGCACGTCGCCGTCATCTCGGACGAGATCTACGAGCACGTGATCTTCGACGCCACGTTCGCGTCGTTCGCCGCGCTCGACGGGATGGCCGAGCGGACGTGCACCGTCAACGGGTTCTCGAAGGCGTTCGCCATGACGGGCTGGCGGCTGGGCTACCTCGCCGCGCCCGCGTGGTGGGGCGGGGCCGTGTCGAAGATCCAGAGCCAGCTTACGAGCGGGCCGTCGTCGATCACGCAGTACGCCTCGCTGGCCGCGTTCGGGCTGGGGCCGGAGGTGCTGGGGGAGATGGTCGGCGCGTTCCGCGAGCGCCGCGACGCCGTGCTCGCGCGGCTCCGCGCCATCGACGGCGTGACGTGCCCGACGCCCGAGGGCGCGTTCTACCTGTTCCCCGACGTCTCGGCGCTCTACGGCCGCCGGACGCCCGAGGGCGGCGAGGTCGCGGGCAGCGTCGACCTCTGCACGTACCTCCTGGAGGCCCGCGACGTGGCCCTCGTGCCGGGCGAGGCGTTCGGCAACGACGCCGGCGTGCGGATCTCGTACGCCACGGACCTCGACACCCTCATGGAGGCTTGCGACCGGATCGAGGCCGGCGTCGCCGCGCTGCGCTAGCCCCACCCGCCTCGGCGCCGAGG
>JAAXJP010000601.1 GCA_012269805.1 Rubrivirga sp. | reverse complement strand
GGATGCCTCTCGCCCTCGCCCAGCTCCCGCTGAACCCGGATGCCGTTTGGCTCGCGGAGATCACGAGTCGGGTCCCGCCACCGGAGGGCTCGAGGCGGGCGCTCTGGAGGTTGAGCCCGAACTGGCCGCCGCCAGCCGAGGCCGCACCCGAGCCGCTGATCGACCCCGAGATCACTCTCTCGGCCACGGGGGGCGGGGCGGGTGCGGCCCGGGGCTCGGCCGGGGCCTCGAACCGGACCGCCAGCGACGATCGAGAGCGGACGGGCGTGCTGCCAATCTGCGCCGGGCTGAACTGGGCGCTCCGAGCCGCCCGCTTCGCAGCGAGGCACGTCGGCTGAGGCACGCCCGACCCGCACTCCGGCTGGCTGAGCGACCCGTCGCGCTCGACGACGACGTCCAGGCGGACCGTCCCGTCGTAGCCGCCCGGCTGCGACCGGACGCTCGGCGTGCCTCCACGCTGACTCGCCTGGCGCGTCAGGCCGGAGGTGTAGATCCGGCTCGGGTCGATCGACGGACCCGTCGTCGTCCTGGGCGGCGGGGTCGAGGTGTTGGCGTTCCCCGGTCGAGTGACCGCGGAGCCCGACCCGGACGGCCTGGTCGATCCCGTCGAGGGCGTCGTCCGGGTTGGGGACGTCGTCCTCGGCGAGACCGTCGAGGGACCCGCCGGGGCCGGCCCGGCTGATATGGGCGTCGGTTCGGGGGGAGGCTCGATGTCGATGATCCGCCCGTCCTCCCAGACGACCTCAGAGACCGACTCGAACGCGGAGAAGGTGACGTACTCGCTCGACGCGCTCACCCACCCCTCGACGAGCTCTCCGCTGCTCGTTTCGTACTGGACGCGGAGCCAGCGGTCGCCGCTCTCGGTCCAGGTCCACCCGGTCACGAACAGCTCGGCCCCGAACTCGGCGTGGCCGATGACCGTGTCGTCGCCCCCGGCCGACGTCGGCTCGGTGCGGACGTTCAGGCGCTGGGTATCGACGGTGGCCGTCCGCGTGGGTATCCGCTCGCCGTCGTCCCCGTTCGAGAGCGCGAGCCATGCGAGGACGCCGACAAGGGCGAGGCCCAAGAGGATCAAGAGCCCCGAGACGGGCTTCTTGTCCACGACGACCCACTTCACCGAGGTCAGCCGCTCAGCTTCGGTGCTGCCTCTGGGTCGGCCTCGGGCGGGGCGGAACGCTTGCTCGCGGAGGAGCTGGTGGACGACGGCCGCGGCGTCCTCGCGGTCCAGCCGCGCCGTGTCGAGGAGCCGCTTCGACTCGTCGCGCGTGAGCACCTTGTCACGGATCGCCTGACGCGCGGCGTCGAGCAGCTCGACGCGCGCGTCGGACGCCCGCCGACGGACGCTGGACTCGTACTCGTCGGCCGAGAGCCAGCGGACGGAGGCGAGCGCGTCGATGGAGTCGCCGTCCGCCCGCGTCTCGCCGGGGGCGGGCTCCCACCCCGCCTCGTCGAGCCGACGCGAGATGAACGCGGCCGTCTCGTTCTCGCTCGCGCCGTCGGCGACGGCCTCGGAGGCGAGCGCCCGCATCTGCCCGGCGGTGATGGCCCCGCCCAGCATGAGGTTCGCGAGGGAGCGACCGATGGACTCCTCCGGCGTGACGACGGTAGTCGGTGCGTCCTGGCCGATGACGGGCTCGGGGCTCCCGCCGCCCTTCGACCAGACCGACTGAGTCAGCTCCTGAACGGGATCGCCGGCGTCCGTATCGGGGGCGACCCCGGCCTCCGAGGTGTACCCCCGCCCGGCGACCTCGTCGAGCAGGACCGCCGCCGCCCGCTGGCGGGACCACCCGTTCGTCTCGGCGCGGTCGAGGAGCCGGTGGGCCTCGCCCTGCGAGAGCTCGTGGTCCTCGAACACATAGTTCTCGAACTGGGCCAGGAGCTCCGTGCGGAGCCGCCCCTCCCGCCGACGCACGGCCTCTGTGCGCCCGTGCGCCGTCCCGAGGCGCTCGCCTGCCTCCTCCGCCCGGCGGGCGTAGCCCGTGAGGGCCACGTCGTCGGCCCCATACGCCTGCTGGATCTTGGCGCGGACTCCCCCCTCGCCGCTCTGGTAGAGCCTGGCGAGGTGCTCCCAGAACTCGCGGACCGCGCGAGCCCGCTGTCGGACGATGTCGTCGGAGACCGCCGATGCCTGGTCCCGGTCGAGGTAGAGCCGCTCGAACGGGTCGTCGGAGAGGACCGTCCGCCAGTCCTCGCCCGGCGGGTCGGAGAGCGCGGAGTACGTTGGCGGGATCTTCCAGCGCCGCTCTCCCTCTCGGGTCGCCCGCGCAATCCGCTCGCGGAGCCCGTCGTCGGATCGAGAGCTCGTAGCTCTACGGGGTTGCCTCCCGGTGTGCTGCGCCTCAGAGGTTGGGGGCGTCCGGTTCGGAACGGGCTGGACAGGCTCGGGCTCGGCGTCGAGAGACGACGTGTCATTGCTTGTTTTGGCCTGGACGCCGGGGTCCGTTGAGGCTTCGCCTCGGCCTTCCAGGACGAGCTCACCGTCGTTCTGCCCGTCGCCCAACGCGGACGACTCGATCTCGTACCCATCCAGGGGGTCCGACGTCTCCTTGCGGTCCGTCTTACGTGCGCGGTCGGCGGCATCGGCGCTTGGCAGGGTGAAGTCGCTCATGGCTGGGCGTCGTCGGTGGAGTCGCGGTCGGCGATCTGGCGGAGCGTGTTGGCGAGCCGTCCGCGGGCGCCCTCGACCGCGCCGGCCACGCGCCGCGCGCCGGCCGACACGTCCGCGCCACGAGCGCGGGCGGCGACCTGGCCGGCTGCGCCCGTGACGGCGCGGGCCGCCCGGCCGGCGGCGTCCCTCGCCGTCGCCGGCCAGGCGGCGGGGGTCCCCTCGCCCTGCCCAAAGCGGTTGCCGTCGTCGGAGGGTTCACAGGGAACGAGGGTCACCGCGCGCACCCGCTCCGCCAGCTCGGCCGTCCGTTCGTCGAAAAACTCGTTTCGGATGGCGACCGTCCGGACGTCGCCGTCGGGCAGGACGCACGTGACCGAGAGGGTGCCCTCGGGGTCCATGTGGACACGGACCCGGACGGTCCCCTCCGGGTTGTCCAGCTCGAGCGCACCGCGCCGGACGCAGAGGGCGACGACGGAGGACTCCCCCTGGTAGAGCTCGAGGACGGCGTTGGCCCCGGCCGTGAACTCCTGCTCGACCGTGACCGGAAGCTGCGCGTTCTTGTGGATGAGCGGGTGGACGACGTAGCGGTCCTCCTTCACGCTCTTCAGCTTGACGCCGTACGTCGCCGGCGACACGTCGCGGACGTCGCCGGGACGGTGGGCGTAGAGCGCGGCGCCGGTGGCGACGGCGGTATCGAAGTCGAATCCCTCCGGGCGGCGGCGGACCTCGTGCCGTCCCCCAGACATCTCCTCCAGGAGCGACGGGATCATCGGCATCCGGCACGACCCGCCGACCATGACCACCTCGTTAACGGCGGTCCAGGGCTGGTTCCGGGTAGAGGCGGTGAGCCCGGCGGCCTCGAACGCCGACTCGCAGATGGCCCGGACCTGCGTGAGCAGGGTCGTCGCCTTCGTCTCGAAGTAGAACGTGCCGTCGAGCGCGAACGGGTCGTAGCCCGGTGGGGTCGTCCGGTGGAGCTCGACGGGGAACGAGCCGCCATCGGGGAGCGGGACGTTCACCTCGACCGTGTCCTGGTCCGTCAGGGCGATCTTGGCCGCCGTCGCGATCTGGCGGAGGGCGACGTCCATGCTCTCCGGGGGGTCGTCGCCGGTCTCCGCATCGACCTCCTCGCAGAGGTAGCGAAGGATGAGGTCGTCCCAGTCCTTGCCCCCGAGCGTCATGTTGCCGTCGGAGGCGAGGACCTCGGCCCGGCCGTCGGCGGCGAGCTCGATGAGCGTGACGTCGAACGTGCCGCCGCCGAGGTCGAACACGAACACGGTCTTCTTCCCGTGCGAGACGAGGCGGTAGGCGAGGGCCGCCGCCGTCGGCTCGTTCACGATGCCGAGCACGTGGAGCCCTGCGGCCTCGGCGGCCCGCTTGGTCTGCTCGCGCTCGACGTCGCGGAAGTAGGCGGGGACGGTGACGACCGCGCCGAGGCGGGCGTCGTCGGCGTCCACGTCGGCCGGGAGCTGGCCCGTCCGGCGGAAGTGGGCGAGGGCGTCGGCTCGGAGCTGGCGGAGGAGCATGGCCTGCATCCCCTCGACGCCCCAGTTGTAGCCGCCGCGGGCGTAGGGGGCCGTGTCAGGGGCGTCGTCCCGGTCGTGGAGGTCGGGCGGGATCGCGGCCGGCTTGCCCGTGTCGCGCTTGACGAACGCGGCGAGGTAGCCGGGCGTCTCGGCCTCCCGACTGTAGGCGCACTCCCCGACGACGGCCTCGTGGCCGTCGAACCAGAGGACGGACGGCGTCGTCGGCTCGCCGAGCCCGTTGGGCACGATGGCGGGGTGACCCCGCTCGTCGAGCGCGGCGACGCACGAGAACGTGGTCCCGAGGTCGATCCCGATGCGGAGGTCCACCATGCCCTAGCGCGTCGAGGAGGCCACGTGCCGCATGAGCTCGCGGACCTCTGTGATGAACACGGGCTCGACGGACCGCTGGGACTCTTTCCGGTCCTGCATCTGGACGTAGCGGTCTTGGGCCTTCTCCGTGATCGCCGTGATCGTGGCGTCGTCGGCGGGGATCTTGGTGTCGGCCGTGATGAGGTCGAACTGCGCCCCCAGCCGGTTGAAGAGGTCCACGAACCGCCGGAGGCGATCGCCGGAGGAGCGGGCGAACCGCGTCTTGTCCCCGTCGAACAGCGTCGCGAGGTTGACCACGTCGAGGAAGCCGACCGAGCTCCCGTCCGTGAGCGTGATCGTCTCGCCGCTGATGACCCCGTCTATGGTCCGGGCGGCCCCGTCGCCGCCGGGCTCGTCGTCGAGGAGGAAGTCGGGGACGCCCCCGCCCCCCGTCGTCTCCCCGACGCCCTCGTAGAC
>JAAXJP010000513.1 GCA_012269805.1 Rubrivirga sp. | reverse complement strand
GGGGCGGACCGCCCAATCTAGGCCCCCGCGTTCACGGCCGCTCCGCCGTCGGCCCCGCCTAGGCAATCAGCCCCTCGACCACGCCACGGTCGTCGATCACCGAGTCGACGGGCGCGCCGTCGCCGGCCGTCTGCCGGCCCGCCTCGGCGTCCGCCTCGGCCGACTCGACGGCGCGGGGGCCGAGGTCGAACAGGCAGGCCGCCCACGTGAGGCCGGCCCCGAACCCGACGAACGCGAGCGTGTCGCCGGCCGAGGCCCGCCCGGCGTCGAGCGCCTCGCTCAGCGCGATCGGGATCGTCGCG
The DNA here is from genome assembly GCA_012269805.1 of Rubrivirga sp. GTDB lineage: Bacteria > Bacteroidota > Rhodothermia > Rhodothermales > Rubricoccaceae > Rubrivirga. The sequence goes on along the minus strand of JAAXJP010000513.1, from coordinate 4,631 downwards.
GCCGACGTGTTGCCGTAGTCGGCCACGTTCATGACCACCTTCTCGGGCGGCAGCCCGAACTGCTTCGCGGCGTACTCGATGATCCGGGCGTTCGCTTGGTGCGGGACGAACAGGTCGATGTCGTCGACGCCGACGCCGGCCTTCTCCATCACGCGCTGGAGCGACTCGCCCATCGTCCGCGTCGCGAACTTGAACACGGCCCGGCCGTCCATCCGGAGGTAGTGGGTCCGCTCGTCGACGATCTTCTGCGACACCGGGATGCGGGTGCCGGGGGCCGGCGCGATCAGGACGTCGGCCTGCGAGCCGTCGCTGCCGAGCTCGAACGACCGGACGCCGCACGGCCGGTCGCTCGCCTGGAGCACGACGGCGCCCGCCCCGTCGCCGAAGAGGACGCACGTGGTCCGGTCTTCCATGTCGAGGTTTTTGGAGATCACCTCCGCCCCGACGACGAGGACCGTCTCGTAGGCCCCCGTCTGGATAAACTGGTCGGCCGTGACGAGGCCGTAGACGAACCCCGTGCATCCGACCATGAGCGTCATGGCGCCGGCGTTGGAGCATCCCAGTCGGTGCTGGACGCGGCTCGACACGGGGGGCGTGAGCTCGTCCGGGCTCGACGTCGCGACGAGCACGAGGTCGACGTCCGCCGGGTCCACGCCGGCCGTCTCGAGCGCCCGCCTCCCGGCCTCGACGCAGAGGTCGCTCGTGGCCTGGTCCTCGCTCACGAAGTGCCGCCGCTCGATGCCGGACCGCGACCGGATCCACTCGTCGTTCGTGTCGACGATCTGGGCGAGGTCGTCGTTCGTGACGACGGTCTCGGGGGCGTAGTGCCCCCAGCCGATGAGCGAGGCGTGCTTCCGGGTCATGGCGCGCGGCGTGGAGTCAAAGCAGGACTAAACGGGACGGCTCCGAGAGCGGTTTCAGCCGTCCTCCGGCTCCGCGAACTGGCCGGTCCACAAGAACCGGACGGTCAGGCGGATCACGGTCGGCGACATCATGAGGAGCGCGTGCGTCTTGGGCACGACGACGCGGTCGGAGATCCCGTCCGGCGCGTGGGCGCTGGCGACCGACACGAGCCCGTCGTGGGGCCCGGTGAAGAGGCGGCCGAACGGGACGAGCGCCCGCGTCCCCGCGATCACGCCGGTCTCGACGCCACGCACGGGCCCCATCACGTTCGGCCCCGTCCCCTCGTCGGTGCCGAGCTCGCCCAGCGACGGCCCGAGGACGGACTGGAACGGCTGCCGGTCCTGGAGCGCGTCGGCGACCTCGGAGCCGGCGTGCGGCGGGGCCAGCATGACGGCCCGCGAGCCTGCCGGGAGGGGCCGGCCGTCGTCGGCCCGGTCGGCGGCGAAGGCGCGCACCAGGACGCCGCCCAGCGAGTGCGTCACAAAGTGGACGCGGGGGGCGCCCTCGGCCAGCAGCGCGTCGACTCGGGGGACCACGACGCGGTCGACGAGCCGGGCGATGGCGTGCTTCCGCGACGGGTAGTCGACAACGTGGGGCTCGAACCCGGCGCTCCGGAGCGCCCGCGCCATGGGGAGCATCGAGAGGCCAGTCCGGCCGAGGCCGTGGAGCAGGAGAACAGGGTCGGGCACGGGGCGTGAACGGCTGCCGTCGGCCCCCGGGTCCGCCCGCCTCGGTGCCGACCCCGAGGCCGACGTAGTCCGGCGGGCGGAGGGATCTAGCTTGCCGCCCGCTCCCCCACGACGACGGCCGAGCCCCCGGCTCCAGGCCGACCGCCCACGTGGCGCCGGCCCGCGCGGCCGTCGTCACCCGTCTCCGAGTCCCACGCGATGAAGTTCGTCGGCGCCCAGCTCTCCTACTTTTTCAGCGACACGACGGTCCGCCGGTCCGTCCGGTCGCTGATGAAGGTCGTCGCGTTCGTGTGCGCCGTCGTCGTGGTCTTCGCGATCGCGTTCCACTTCGTGATGCTCTACGAGGGCGAGGAGCACTCGTGGGTGACGGGGTTCTACTGGACGCTGACCGTGATGAGCACGCTCGGGTTCGGCGACATCACGTTCGAGAGCGACCTGGGGCGGCTGTTCAGCATCCTCGTTTTGATCACGGGGATCGTGCTCCTGCTGATCGTCCTGCCGTTCGCGGTCATCCGCTACTTCCTCGCGCCGTGGATCGAGTCGCAGGTCCGGATGCGGGCGCCGCGCGAGGTCCCGCGGGGGATGACCGGCCACGTCGTCGTGTGCGGGACCGACTCGATCACGCCGGTCCTCGTCCGGCGGTTGGAGCAGGAGGGCGTCCCGTACGTCGTGCTCGAGGAGGACCCCACCGTGGCGGCCTCCCACTACCTCGACGACCTCTCCGTCGTGACGGGCGACGCGGACAGCCCGGCGACGTACCGGGCGCTGGCGCTCGACCGCGCGCGGCTCGTCGTGGCCAACCGCGAGGACACCGTCAACACGAGCATCATCCTGACCGTCCGGGAGGTGGCCCCGGACGCGCCCGTCGTGGCCATCGCGAACGCGGAGGAGGCCGTCGACGTGCTCGAGCTGAGCGGGGCCACGGAGGTCCTCCCGCTCAAGCAGTGGCTCGGGGAGCAGCTCGCCAACCGCGTCAACGCGCTCAACGCGCAGTCGCACCCCATCGGCCACTACGAGGACCTCCTCCTGGCCGAGCTCCCCGTCCACCGGACGCCCCTCGCGAAGCGGACGGTCCGGGACACGCGGCTCCGCGAGACGACCGGCGTGAGCATCGTCGGCGTGTGGGATCACGGGCACCTCCGCCCGGCCCGGCCCGACACGCCGCTCACGCCGTCGAGCGTGCTCGTCGTGATCGGGACCGAGGCCCAGCTCGGCGCGCTCGACGAGCTCCTCGTCATCTACAGCGCCAACCCGAACCCCGTCGTCGTGGTCGGCGGCGGGCGGGTCGGGGCGGCGGCCGTCCGGGCGCTCCGGCGGCGCGGCGTGCCGGTCAACCTCATCGAGCAGAAGGCGGCCCTCTGCGACCGCATCCGGGGCGAGTGCGGCCGCGTCGTCGTGGGCGACGCGGCGGACTACGACCGGCTCACCGAGGCCGGCATCCTCGACGCCCCGTCGGTCGTGCTCACGACCAACGACGACGCCATGAACGTCTACCTCGCCGCGTACTGCCGGAAGCTGAACCCGGACCTCCGCATCGTCAGCCGGATCACGCACGACCGGACGCTCGGGGCCATCCACCGGGCCGGGGCCGACTTCGTCCTCAGCTACGCCACGCTCGGGGCGCAGGCCGTCCTCTCGGTCCTCAAGGGGAAGGAGCTCCTGGTGCTCGGCGAGGAGGTCGACCTGTTCTCGGTCCCGGCGCCGAGGGCGCTCGTCGGGAAGACGCTGGCCGAGACGGGGATCGGGGCGCGGACGGGGATGACGGTCATCGGCCTCGAGCGCGACGGGGAGGTCACGACCGACCTCTCGGCCGAGACCGTGCTGGCGCCGCGTTCGGAGCTGTTGATGCTGGGCGACGCGGCGCAGCGGGCGGAGTTCGCCGAGGTCTTCGGGGGCTCCTGACCGCGGGCTACTCCGTCTCGCTGACCGTCCGGAGGCCCGGGACGCGCTGGAGGTACTCCTCGTAGAGCTCCGACTGGCGGCTGACGAGCGGGACCTGGTAGCCGTCGATAAAGAGGGCCGTGACCTGGGTCGCGGGCTCGAACGGGTCGCCGTCGGCGACGAAGAGCGTCGCGCGCTTGCCCACCTCGACGCTCCCGAGGTCGTCGTCGACGCCGAAGATCCGGGCGGGCGTGATCGTTACGGCCTCGAGCGCGGCCTGCCGGTCGAAGCCCAGCTCCTCGCCGTAGGCGACCGCGAAGCCGGCGTGGAACGGGAGGTTCCGGTAGTTCTGCATCCCGTCGTCGGTGCGGAGGGCGACGGGGACGCCGGCCTGCGCGAGGAGCGCGGCGTTCTGGTAGGTCCGGTCGTAGCGGTCGGAGGCCCGCGTCGGGAGGCCCGTCACGGGGCCGGTGATGACGGGGAGGCCCGCCTCGGCGATCCGGTCGGCCACGCGCCAGCCCTCGGCCACGCCGGTCAGGATCGCGCGGACGTCCTTGCCCTCCAGCCACTCGATGGCCTTCGCGATGTCGGTCGCGCTGTTGGCCTCGACGAGGAGCGGCATCGTGCCGCGGACGACGGGGAGGAGCGCCTGGAACTCGGGCTGGTAGGCCATCTCGCCGTCCGGCGTCCCGGCGATCCGGGCCGAGTCGATCCGGGCGTAGAGGACGGCCTGCTCCCAGACCTCGTCGAGCTTCTCGATCGCCTCCTTCGCCGCCTTGTCGATGGCCTCCTGCTCGCGCCGGTCGAACCGCCCGCGCCGGCCCGACATCGGGAAGTTGAGGACGACGCCCTCGAAGCCCGTCGCCATCTGCTCCGGCGTGTAGCCGTGGAGGTTGACGAGCGCCGCCGTCCCCGGCATCAGCGCGCCCTGCGGGACCGACAGCGTCGTGGTCACGCCCGAGACGCGCGTGATCGGGATGTGGACCGACGACACGTTGATCGCGGTCAGCGCCTTCATCTGCGGCGTCACGTCGCCGACCTCGTCGTAGTCCTGCGTCTCCGACTGCGAGCCGATCTCTTGGAGCCCGAGCCGGGTCCCGCCGTCGATCATGCCCGGGTAGACCGTCCCGCCGCCGCACGCGACCTGGGTGGCGCCGG